>CBFDDT010000001.1:0-76496 GCA_965603635.1 uncultured bacterium
ACATTAATGCCGTCGCTGACGCGGTAGAGGCCGGCTTCGTCGACCGGCAGGGTCGCCTCGTAACGGCCGGGCCGGGTTTCGGTCAGCTCCACGGTCAGGGTCTCGCCATTTGGCGTTTGCACTTCGATCGGCCAATCGTCGGGCTCGACGCTGCGCCGTTCGATCACCAGCTTGTCGCCTTCCACGGTCGCCGTGATGGCTTCTTCTTCGAGGTCCGGCTCCTGCATAAGCCAGTGCGCCATGCGGCGCAGCAGTTCGGCTTGCGGGCCGCCGCCCTCGAAGCCGCGCGCCCACAGCCAGATATGGTCGCTGTTGATCTGCGCCACCCGGCCCAGCCCGATGCGGTCCAGGATCACCAGTGGCCGGCCGTCGACACCGTCCATCAGGATTTGCCCGCGTCGCGCCTGCACGTCGATCTGCCGCAACCAGCGGCCCCAGGTCGGCTCGCCATCGTCCTTGCCGCTGCCAGGAAGATCGGCGGTTACAGGATGGCGGTGGCCGGTTTCCGTGACGACGGGCTTGTAGCCGCGCTCGATCACCTCGCCGGTCGGTTCGCCCGGCAGGGCGGCGCCCAGCGGCGTGCGGTAGATGCTGTAGGGGCTGGCGAAGGTCGGGCCAACGGCCTCCAGCAATGCACCGCCCGCCATCACGTAATCGACGATATTCTGCAAATAGATCGGCGGCAGCACGCCGCGCCGGCGATAGCGGTCGAAAATCACCAAGTCGAATTCGTGCAGCTTGACCTCGAACAGTTCACGCGTCGGGAACGAGATCAGCGACAATTCCCGGATTGGCGTGCCGTCCTGTTTCTCCGGCGGCCGCAGAATGGTGAAATGGACCAGATCGACGGACGGGTCGGATTTCAACAGGTTGCGCCAGGTGCGCTCGCCCGCGTGGGGTTCGCCCGACACCAGCAACACCCTCAGCCTGTCACGCACGCCATTGACCTCGACGACGGCCCGGTTGTTGGCCATCGTCAGCTCGTTCGGGCCGCCATCGACCGACAGTTCCAGGATAGTTGGCCCGGCATGTTCCAGGGTCAGCGGAATATCCGTGTCCTTGCCGATCTCGGCCAGGACGTTGTGAACCGTGCCGTCGGGGAAGCGCAACTCGACCTTGGCCTGCCCGCCCGGTTCGGCGCCCTGGTCCTCGACATGGACGGTAATCGACAGCGGGTCGCCGACGATGCCATAGCTTGGCGCCCGGGTTACAACCAGACGGCGGTCCTGCTCGTCCCGATCGCCGGTCAGCAGAATATGCATTGGCCCAGGCAGTCCGGCGCCTTTCACATTGTCGGGAATGTCGTGGATTTGCCCGTCTGTAAGCATGATGATTCCGGCCAGGCGGCGCGGCGGGACGTCGGCCAGCAGGCGTGTCAGGGGGTTGGTAACCTTGGTGCCCTCTTCGGCCGCCGCCACCGATTTATGGCGCAGCGTCAGTTCGCGGACTTCCAGCGTTTTGTCCTGTTTGGCAAGCTCTTCGCGAACTTTGCCCAGCGCCTCGGCCATCCGCGCGCGCCGTTCGCCGATATCCTGGCTCGGCGTGTCGTCAATCACGATCGTCGCGACATCCTTTAGCGGATCGCGCTCTTCCTCGACCAGCGACGGGTTGGCCAGCGCCCCCAGGATCGCCAGCACCGCCAGCATGCGCCAGCCGGTGCCGCGCGCCTGGAACCATATGCCCGGCACGAATGAGATGAGCGAAAGAACCGCCAGAAAGAGGATGGCGACCCAAGGCAGTAAGGGGGCGAACTGGATGGAGGTTGCCGACATTGGTATTATTGCCCCAGCCGTTCCAGGATGGCCGGGATATGCACCTGATCGGATTTGTAATTGCCGGTCAGCGTGTACATCACCAGATTGACGCCGAAGCGGAAGGCCATTTCGCGCTGCGGTTCGCCACCCGGCACCGCCGGATAAAGCGGCAGGCCCGAATTGTCGAGCGCCCAGGCCGATGCCCAGTCGTTGCCCCCCACGATGACCCGCGACACACCATCATTGACGCGCTCGCCCGGTTGTTCCACCCATACCCGGTCGCCCGCCCAGCGGCCGGGGAAATCCTGGGTCAGGTAAAAGGCCTTGGTCAGGACGTGGTCCACCGGTATCGGCAGCAGGCGCGGAATATCCATGCCTTGTGTTAGTTCCCGCATGCGTTGGGCGCCCGGTCCGGCACCGGCTCCACCGTAATTGCCGTCACGGGTATCGAACAGGATGGTGCCGCCATTTTCCATGTAGCGATTCAGCTTCACAACCGTTTCCAGCGCCGGTGGTTGCTGTTCCTGGGTGATCGGCCAATAGAGCAAGGGGAAGAAGGCCAGTTCATCCCGCTCAAGGTTCACGCCCATCGGGTCGGCCGCTTCCACCGCGGTGCGCCGGTTCAGGATCAGGCTAAGGCCTTTCAGGCCGGCATGGCTGATCTCGTCGATGGTTGGCTGGCCCGTGAGGACATACGCCAGCCGCGTTGACTGGGTTGCTTCCAGCGCCTTGATATCCGCGTCCTGGGCGGCCGCCGGACCCGACGGCCAGGCGCCGGCCAGCAACATGAACCCCGCTATAAGCGAGGCGGCAATACCGGCCGGCGGGCGCGCAAAGCCGCGCATCGCCAACGTGGCCAGCCCGTCCAGCAGCAGCAATATCAGCGCCGCGGTCAGCAGCCAGGGCTTCAGGTCGAATTCCGCGGTCTCGAAATAGGGCGAGGACGATATCCCATCCGCCAGCGCCAGCGGCTTCAACGCGCCGACCGACGGTCCCAGATTAAGCGCGCGGCGCTCGGTTTCGCTACCGTAATAGCCCGGCGGGGTGCGCGGGCCGGGCGTGGCCTCGTCGAATGCGCCGGCCTCGATGGGGATGGCGATGGGTGAAGGGTCGCCAAGGCGGCCGGCCCCGTCCAACACCTTCAGGGGGGGCAGCGGTCGGGTGGAAGTGATTTTGCCGGCCACGCCCCGGCTCATTGCTACCGTGCGCTCCAGAATTTCGACGAACAGACCCGACATGGCCAGGTTAGACCAGTCCGGTCCGCCTGATGTATGCACCAGAACCAGCCAGCCCTTGCCGCGCTGCTCGGCGGTGACCAACGGCGTGCCGTCCCGCAGCCGCGCCCATGTTTTGGATGGCAATTCGATCGAGGGTTCGGCCAGGATCTGGCGGGATACCCGAACGTCCTCGGGGACGACCAGCCGATGGAAGGGGCTCTTGGGGTCGAACGGGGCCAGTTGCGCCGGTTCGGTCCACAGCATGGCGCCACCCAGGGTGCGGCCGCCGCTGCGCAGCTTCACCGGGACCAGTCCGTCATCGCCATGTTCGGCCAGACGCGGGCCGGCAAAACGGACCACCATCCCGCCGTCGCGTATCCAGCGATTCAGGGCCTGCACCTCTGTCGAGACCAGGCTGTGACCGTCGGGCAGCATGATCGCGGCCCGGTTGGCGGCAATCATCTGTTCCAGCGGACCGCGCTGGACCTCGCCAAATGGCGACAGCGCCCGCTCGATGTAATACAGCTCGTCGAGCAACGACAGGTCGGTATTCAGCGAACTCGCCGCGATGATGCCCACGGGCCGGCGCCGCCAGCGCTCATCCAGCAGGGCGACGGCCCCCGCCGTGCCGGCATTTTCGATCTCTATTCGCACAATTTCGTTGCGCAACTCCACCGGCAGGGCGATGGAGGCCTTTGCAGTTTCCTCGCCTGCGGCAAAATTCAGTTCCTCACCCGCCAGAACACGGCCGTCGGCGGCGAACGCTCGCAGCCGCGCAATCTGCGTCGCCTCGGAAGCGGCGCGCCGCGCGGTTACCTCGAACGCAACGGCGCCGGCTTCCGGCGGCAGCAGAATGGGCGGCAGGAAAGCCGCGGGGTCGGTCAGGACGTGCAAACGCGCCAGGTGCTGTAAATCACCAGACAGAGCCGCCACCCCTTCGTCCTGCAAACCGTCGCTTAGCCACACAATCAGTCCAATATCGCGGTTTTTCATGCTGGCCAGGGATTGCGCGGCGGCCAACCGGTCGACCGGCCACGGTTTCGGCTGCAACATGCCGGCCAGGCTCTTGGCCTCCGCGGCCCGCATCAAACCGCTGGGTTCCGGCGCCTGTCCGGCCTCGCCCGGCGCGGTGGACAGCATGATGATCGGCCGGTTGGCGCGCTCGGCGCGGTCGATCAGAACGCTCATCGCCTTTTGCCGGCGGTCCCAGCCCGCGGCGGATGCCCAACCGTCATCCACTACCAGCATGACCGCCCCCTTGCCGCCAAGCGGCCCGCCGGGATTGAACAGCGGATGTGCCAGCGCCAGGATCAGCAGTGCGGCGATGGTCAGGCGCAACAGGACCAGCCATAGCGGCGCTGAAGCCGGAGTTTCTTCCTCTGAATGAAGGCCGAACAACAACCGGACCGGTGGGAAACGTACGATCTGCGGCGCGGGCGGGGTAATGCGCAACAGCCACCACAGCGCTGGAAGCAACAGCAGGGCCAGCAGAATGCCGGGCGAGGAGAAGGCTATGGGGCCTAGCTGGTACATCGTCTAGCGCCCCATCCTGTCCGACGCGCCGGCCATGGCGGTATAAAGCGGCAGCAACGCGGTTTGCGGTGGCCGGTCGGTATGATGCAGGATAAAGCCCCAGCCGGCGCGGCGCGCGATTTCGCCGATCGCCGCGCGATGGTTGGCCAGGCGCTCGCGGTAGCTCTCGCGGACATTCTCCACCCGGCCCAGCAATGTCTGGCCTTCGCCCTCGAAACCGGCGAAACGGACGCGGCCCGTAAAGGGCAGGCTTTCCTCCGCCGGGTCCAGGATCTGTACCATCTGGCCCCGCACCCCACGCCCGGCCAAGCCCGAGACCGTCGCCTGGATATCCTCCGGGTCGGACAGGAAATCGCCAAACAGCACGAGATGTGCGGCGCGCGGCAATGGAGCGGCCGGCGGCAGACTCCTGCCGTCCGGTGCCTCACCGAATAACGTATCGGCCAGCCGGTTGAAGCCGGTGCGGCCGGTGGCCGGCAACTGGCCGCTGCCCAGCATCGCGACCCGTTCGCCGCCGCGCACCAGCAGTGCCGCGGTGGCCAGCAGCAAAAGATCGGCCCTGTCTTGTTTCGGCGCCAGTTCGGCGCCCGATGCGTAATCCATCGACGGCGACGAATCGCGCCACAGCCATACGCTCTGCGCGGCTTCCCATTCGGTTTCGCGCACGAAGACGGCTTGCGATTTTGCGGTTTGACGCCAGTCGATGGCGCTGGCCGAATCGCCCGGCTGATAACGGCGGAACTGCCAGAAGGTCTCGCCCTGGCCGACCCGCCGGCGGCCATGCACTCCCTGCGCCACGGTCTGCGCCACGCGCTCGGCCTCGACCAGCAGTGGCGGCAGGGCGCTGCCCAGCCTTTCGGCCTCTTGCCTGGGCGCGGCGACCGGTTTTTTTCGTATAACCCCCTGCATTCTCGGTATCAGGCCAGTGGTTCGATGAGGCGCTGGATGATCTGCTCGATGGTCACACCCTCGGCACGCGCCGCAAAATTCAGCGCCATGCGGTGGCGCAGCACCGGGCCGGCCAGTGCCACGATATCGTCGGTCGATGGCGCCAGGCGGCCATCCATCACCGCGCGGGCGCGGCAGGCCAGCATCAGCGCCTGGCTGGCGCGCGGCCCCGGTCCCCAGGCGACATGCGCCCTGATCTCGGCTATGTCGCTGGTCTCCGGACGACCGGACCGAACCACCGACAGGATCGCCTCGGCCACGGTTTCGCCAACCGGCACCTTCCGGACCAGCCGTTGCGCGGCGATAAGCGAGGCGCCGTCGAACACGGCTTCGGCCGTATCCTCCTTCAGCCCCGTGGTCACCAGCATCATGCGGCGTTCGGCTTCCTCATCCGGATAGCCGACGTCGATTTCCAGCAGAAAACGATCCAGTTGCGCCTCGGGAAGCGGATAGGTGCCTTCCTGTTCCAGCGGGTTCTGCGTCGCCAGCACATGGAAGGGTCCGGGTAGCGCGTGGTAATGGCCAGCGACGGAAACCCGGCGTTCCTGCATTGCCTGCAACAGGGCCGACTGGGTGCGCGGGCTGGCGCGGTTGATTTCGTCGGCCATCAGTAACTGGCAAAAGACCGGCCCCTTGATGAAGCGAAAACTTCGCTTGCCGGTTTCCGATTCCTCCAGCACTTCCGATCCCAGGATATCGGCCGGCATCAGGTCGGGCGTGAACTGAACCCGGCGTTCATCCAGTCCCAGGACGGTTCCCAAGGTCTCGACCAGCTTCGTCTTGCCCAGGCCCGGTACGCCGACCAACAGCGCATGGCCGCCCGACAGCAGGGTAATCAATGTCTGATCGACGATTTCCTGCTGGCCGAAGATTACACGCGCTATATTCTCGCGGGCGGCGGACACTTTTCCGCCAAGTTTCTCGATTTCGCCGGCAAGCTTGCTGGCCTCGGCATCCGCGGCGCGCGGGGACATGGGATTGTTTACTTCCATACCGCTCACATCTGTTTCCAAAATTACGATTCCATAATAACGATTGATTATTAATATAACAGGAATATGGCGATGCAATGAGCAGACAAGACCCAAAACAGGATAAAGTGACCCGCGGACACGACTCGTTGCCCCTGTCATCCGACGCGGCCGGCCGGTTTCCGATCCGGATCGCCCGCGACGGCACATGGTTTTACCGCAATTCGCCAATCCAGAGGAAAGAACTTGCGAAACTGTTTTCGACCGTGCTGCGGCTGGACGAGGATGGGTGCTATTGGCTGAAAACGCCTGTGGAACAAGGCAAGGTCGAGGTCGAGGATGCGCCCTTTACCGCCGTGGAACTGGAAGTGGTGGGCGCCGGGCGGGAGATGGTCCTGAAGTTTCGCAACAATTTCGACGACTGGGTGACGGCGGATGCCGACCATCCGGTCAGGATCGATTACGATCCTGAAACAAGGGAACCTTCACCCTATATAAGAATACGGGACAATCTGGACGCGTTGATCTTGCGTTCCGTGTTCTACGAACTCGTTGAACTGGCCACGCCGGTCGAGCGTGCCGGCATGACGGTACTGGGCGTATGGAGCGCCGGAAATTTTTTTGAACTCGAGGAAGAGTAAGGCCCCCGATGTTGCCGCAAGACAAAATTCTGGAACGCATTGCGCGGGCGCCCGAAACGCGGGCAACACGGCGCGGCGACCATGACTTGAATCCCGGCATGGGCCCCGAAGGTCCATTGACCCCCGCGGCCGTTCTGGTGCCGCTGGTGCTGCGCCCGGGTGGCCCCACGGTTCTGCTGACCCAGCGCACCGACCATCTGTACGACCATGCGGGGCAGATCAGCTTTCCCGGCGGGCGTATCGAGGACGGGGACGCCACGCCGGAAGCCGCCGCCCTGCGTGAGACCGAGGAAGAAGTCGGGTTGAACCCGTCCCGCGTGGAGTTGATTGGCCGGCTGGATACCTACGTGGTGCGAACCGGCTTCGAGGTAACGCCAACAGTCGGTTTCGTGCACCCGCCCTTCGATATCAACCCCGACCCGTTTGAGGTTGCCGAGGTGTTCGAGGTGCCGCTGGCCTTTATCATGGACCGCGGCAATCACGAACGCCACAGCAGGGAGTACCAAGGCACGCAACGCTTCTTTTACGTCATGCAGTATGAAGACCGCTATATCTGGGGCGCGACGGCGGCCATGCTGGTCAATCTCGTCGATATCCTGGACGCGCCATGACCGAACTACGGATCGAACCTCAGCCCTGGATGACATCGCCCACGACCCTGGCGGTGCTGGATGCGCTTGCCGGCGGTGGGATCGGGGTGCGGTTTGTCGGCGGCTGTGTGCGCGACGCGGTGATCGGCCGCAAGAATGCAGATATCGATCTGGCCACCGACGCTCCGCCCGAAAGGGTGATGGAGCTTCTGGAGACGGCCGGCCTGAAGGTGGTTCCCACGGGCCTGGCCCATGGTACGGTTACCGCCGTGTCGGGCGGCGTGCCCTATGAAATTACCACGCTGCGCCACGATGTGGAAACCGACGGTCGTCGCGCGGTCGTCGCCTTTACCGATGACTGGGAAGCCGACGCCGCGCGGCGCGATTTCACCATGAACGCCCTGTCGCTGGATGCCGGCGGCACCCTGCACGACCCGTTCGGCGGGGTGGAGGATTTGCGCGCGGGCCGGGTTCGCTTCGTCGGCGACCCGCGCCAGCGGCTGACAGAGGATGTATTACGGCTGCTGCGCTTTTTCCGATTCCATGCCCATTACGGCAAGCCCCCGCCGGATAGCGAGGCGCTGGCCGCCTGCCGTGAGATGGCGCATATGCTGCCGCGCCTCTCCGCGGAGCGGGTGCGTGTTGAGTTGCTGAAATTGCTGGCCGCGCCCGACCCGGGAACGGTAATCCGGCTGATGCGCGACGAGGGCGTGCTGGAGAATTTTCTGGCCCAGGCCACGGCGATTGACCGGGTGGACCGGATGGTGGCGATCGAGACCGGCCTGGGGCTGTGCGATCCCTTGCGCCGGCTGGCCGCGCTGTTGCCGGTGGACGGCGATACGGCGCGGCATCTGGCGCTAGGCCTGCGGCTTTCCAATAGCGAGCGCGAGCGGCTGGTGGCAATGGCCGCCCCGGGGGTCGAGTTGTCGCCCGGCCTCGGCGGCCCGGCTCGCCGCCGCGCGCTTTATGCCATTGGCGCCGAGACCTGGTCCGATCTGGTGTTGTCGGCCTGGTCCATCGGCGCCGCCACGCCGGATGACGAGAACTGGCGGGGCCTGTTCAACGAAATGCAAGGCTGGGAGCGGCCGAAATTTCCGCTTACAGGGCACGATGTCAAAAAATTGGGTATTGAGGAAGGCGCCGAAATCGGCGAATTGCTGCACGCGGCCGAGGCCTGGTGGGTCGAGGGCGACTTCGGCTCGGATCGGGCGGAATGCCTGGCCTGGCTGGCCCGGCGGGTGGATTAATTTTCGTCGTTGTCTTCCTTGGTGCGGGCCAGGCTGCCTTTGAGTTCGCGCACCGGCACGCCGTCATTATAGCGAATGAAGCTCATATCCATGCCGAGATCAGTCAGGGTTCGTTCGAATACTCGTAGTTCGTAATGGCCGTCCTCCAGCACGTTCATGGCGTATACGCCAAGCGTATGGCCCCGGATGCTGGCCCAGGCCAGTGTGTCGCCGGCCATCAGGTTGGGGTCGCGTTTTTTCGAGAACATGCTTTTACGGATCATCGGTTCGTAAACGTGCGGCACGTCGGTTTGAGCGAAACTCTGGGTTTCCGCGCGCCATTTCACATCGTTCGTTGCGCGTTTCGGGCCGGTGCGGATGACCGTCGAGGTGTAGATCGAGAATCCGTTCCTGATTGGCTCGATATTTACGATAATATCGCGGAACTGCATGGTTCCCTCGATCATCGCATCGCCTACATAGGCGCCATAAAAATCTTCGATGGCGACGTCCTGACCGTCCGCGCGGGCCGGAAACACCAGCAATAGCAGGCCTGTCAGGATGGCGGCGAGGGCGCGAAGGGTTTTGCGATCAGCGATCATGGCGCTCCAACCGGGCCCTGGATTCCAACGGTTCGGATCCGCTGCGAAGATGATAAATGAGTAGATCCAGGCCATCTTCCATTGGTGTATATACGAAAGTATATATGTTGTAGCTGCCGTGGGAATCGATCCGCATCGAATAGACCAGCAGCTTTCCGTCCTCCAGCCGGGCCCAGAAGGCGGGAGCGCCTTCGATAAGCTTTCCCTCGGACGGGGCGAGGAAGACGTTCTCCCGGTCCTTCGCAGCCTTGAATCGGGTGCTGCTGTTTGGCGGCCAAGACATTGTAAAGCCGTTTCTTTTAGCCGCGGACACCATGTCGAAATCGCCGCTGATCTCACCCACGCCGCCAGTCACGGACCCGCGAAACTTGCCCAGAAACTCGTCGGGCAGGGGGCCGGCGGCGGCGGCCGGCCCGATAAGCAGCGCGGCCCAGACGATGGCCAATACGCGCAAGGCAACCCGTTTCCCGCATAACATTTAGCTAGATCCCATGTATGAGAGATGTAAATCCCATGTATGAAAGATAAAGACTAAACCTATATGAGAGTTATGGCCAGCGTACTTCGGGGGGAAGGGACATCAAGATTGCGTCAACATTGCCCCCCGTCATCAGGCCAAACTTCGTGCCCCGGTCGTAAAGCAGGTTGAATTCCACATAGCGCCCGCGCCGGACAAGCTGATGCTCGCGCTGTTCGGCCGTCCATTCCCGGTTCATATGGCGGCGGACGATCTCGGGATAGACCCGCAGGAACGCCTTGCCCACATCCTGGGTGAAGGCAAAATCCGCCTGCCAGTCATCCTCCAGATTATCGTAAAAAATCCCGCCGACCCCACGCGGCTCGTTGCGGTGTTTCAGGAAGAAATACTCGTCGCACCATTTCTTGAATTTCGGATAGTAGGCCGGATCATGGGCATCGCAGGCTGCCTTCAGCGCGCCGTGGAAGCTCTTGGTGTCGGCCTCGTCGGGGACCATCGGCGTCAAATCGGCCCCGCCGCCAAACCACGTCTTGGTGGTCACGATATGCCTTGTGTTCATATGCACCGCCGGCACCAGCGGCGAATGCATATGGGCGACCAGCGATATGCCGCTGGCCCAGAAACGGGGATCTTCCCTGGCGCCGGGGATCTGATCGCGGAATTCCTCGGAAAATTCGCCCTGGACGGCGGAGATATTGACGCCGACCTTTTCAAACACGCGCCCGCGCATCACCGACATCACGCCGCCGCCGCCCTTGCCCGAAGGGTCGGGGCGCTCCCAGGGAGTTTGTTCGAAACGGCCGGCCGGGCGGTCCGACAAGGGACCGGTCAACTCGTCTTCCAGTGCTTCGAAGGCGGCGCAGATCCGGTCGCGCAGTTCGGCGAACCAGGCGCGGGCTATTTCCTTGCGTTGTTCCGTATCGGCGGGCTGTTGGGCATCAGTCATGTCTGTTCGTTTTCCTCGGGAAATCCGTTGGTCTGGCGCAAGGCCTCGCCCAGCACGATCGCCGCCGCCATCGCCACATTGATCGAGCGCATGCCGGCGGTCATGGGAACCCGGACCCGCGCGTCGGCGGCTTCGTGCACTTCGTCCGGCGCGCCGGCGCTCTCGCGCCCCAGCAACAGGCAGTCGTTGGCGTGGAAGGCGAAACGGGTATGGGGGATCGACCCCCCTGTCGTCAACAGGATCAGGCGCCCGCCGGTTGCCGCGTGGTTTTCCCGAAAAGCATCCCATGACGGATGCCGCAGCGGGGCGATCCGGTCCAGGTAATCCATGCCCGCGCGGCGCAGATACTTGTCCGACCAGACAAATCCGCAAGGCTCGATAATATCGACATTGACCCCCAGGCAGGCGGCCAGCCGAAGCATGGTGCCGGTATTTTGTGGAATATCAGGTTGGTAAAGAGCGAGGCGCATCGTCGCAGTTGCCGGTTTTTTGTTAAAAATAGCCGTCGCGGGCTTTGCTTTCGCGATCGATTTGCATTATACGATGCGCGGCGCGGCGGGACAGTACTCAACCGTTACGCCACGGAATATTTTTTTCGAACCGGCCGGCATTTCGCGGGCCATATACCCATTGACGAGGATAGAAGCATGGCGGACGAGGTTCAGACGCCGGAATCTGACGACGAAGGTGCGCGCCGGCGCGAATTTTTGTATCTGGCGACCCTGGGCGTCGGCGCGGTTGGCGCGGCGGCTTTCGCCTGGCCCCTGATCGATAGCATGAATCCGGCGGCCGATGTGCTGGCGCTGTCCAGCATCGAGGTCGATCTCAGCCCGATCGAGGAAGGCCAGAGTATCACCGTGAAATGGCGCGGCAAGCCTGTTTTCATCCGCCACCGCACCGCCGACGAGATCGCGGCTGCCCGCGCGGATAACGATGCCGACCTGAAAGACCCACAGCCGGATGAAGACCGGGTCCAGCAGCCGAAATGGCTGATCATGGTCGGTGTCTGCACCCATCTGGGCTGCATCCCGCTGGGCCAGAAGTCAGGCGATCCGACCGGTGAGTTTGGCGGCTGGTTCTGCCCTTGTCATGGGTCGCATTACGACACTTCCGGCCGCATCCGCAAGGGCCCGGCGCCGGAGAATCTCAAGGTGCCGGCATACACCTTCCTCGACGACAACATCGTCCGCATCGGGTAAGGGAGCAGGAAAATGGCGACCAAGACTGAATTCAACAATCCCGTGATCCGCTGGGTGGACGAGCGTCTGCCCATCTTCAGCTATCTGGATCACGAGTATAACCAGTTCCCGATGCCGAAGAACCTGAATTACTGGTGGAACTTCGGCGCGCTTGCCTCCGTTGCGCTGGTGGTGATGATCGTCACCGGCATCATGCTGGCCATGCAGTATACGGCGCATGTGGATATGGCCTTTGAGAGCGTCGAACGCATCATGCGCGACGTGAATTACGGCTGGCTGCTGCGCTATATTCATATGAACGGGGCGTCGATGTTCTTCATCGTCGTCTATATCCATCTGTTCCGCGGGCTTTATTACGGTTCTTACAAGAACCCGCGCGAATTGTTGTGGATGTTGGGCGTGGTTATCATCCTGCTGATGATGGCGACCGCTTTCCTGGGTTATGTGCTTCCCTGGGGCCAGATGAGCCTCTGGGGCGCTACCGTCATCACCAGCATGTTCTCGGCCATTCCCCTCGTCGGCGACTGGATCGTGACCTGGCTGTGGGGCGGCTTCTCTGTCGACAACCCGACCCTCAACCGTTTCTACGCGCTGCATTACCTGATGCCCTTCATTCTGTTCGCGGTGGTCGGGATGCATGTGGTGGCGGTGCATGTCACCGGTTCCAGCAATCCGACGGGCATAGACGTACAGTCGCCGCGCGATACGGTCAGCTTCCATCCCTACTTTACCGCCAAGGATTCGGTGGGGCTGGTGGTGTTCCTGATCGTCTTCGCCAGCCTGGTGTTCTTCGCGCCGAACCTCTTCGGCGAGCCGGACAACTACATCGAGGCGAACTCGCTCGTGACGCCGCCGCATATCGTGCCGGAATGGTACTTCCTGCCCTTCTACGCGATCCTGCGGGCGGTACCCGATAACTTCATCGGCGGATGGCTGACCAATTGGGCGGGCTTTACCTTCATATCCGCGAAACTGGCGGGCGTCATTGCGATGTTTGGCGCTACCCTGGTGCTGTTCTTCCTGCCCTGGCTGGACACATCGAAGGTGCGCAGCGCCCGCTACCGTCCGGTCTACAAGTGGTTTTTCGTGATTTTCCTGGCCAACTGCATCTTTTTGGGATGGCTCGGCATGAAACCCGCGGAAGGCTATTACATCATATTCGGGCGGATCGCGACGGCCTATTACTTCGCGCATTTCCTGGTCGTTTTCCCGCTGCTTGGCTGGTTCGAAACACCGAAACCCCTGCCCACCAGTATCAGCGAACCCGTGCTGAAGGAGGATTCGTGATGCGGATGAAAGCTCTTGTTATTGCCGCGGCGATCCTGGCCGGGGTTACCGCCGGGCCGGCGGCGGCGGCGGAAATCGATCTTCCCGATCAGGAATGGTCGTGGGGAGGGCCTTTCGGCACCTTCGACAAGGCACAGCTTCAACGCGGTCTGCAGGTCTATACCGAAGTCTGCGCGACCTGCCACAGCCTGCGCCTGGTGGCCTATCGCAATATCGCGGCACTTGGTTATAACGAGGATGAGATCAAGGCCTACGCCGCCAATTACGAGGTCCAGGACGGCCCCGACGATGCCGGCGAGATGTTCACGCGCCCGGCCATTCCGGCGGACCGCTTCGTGCCGCCGTTCCCCAACGACAATGCGGCGCGCGCCAGCAATAACGGCGCCTTTCCGCCGGACCTGTCGTTGATGACCAAGGCCCGCAAAAACGGTGCGAATTACCTCTACGCCATGATGATCGGCTATGCCGAAGAGGCGCCGGAAGGCTTCATGCTTGGAGAGGGCATGGCCTACCATCATTATTTCATCGGCCATCAGATCGCCATGCCGCAGCCGCTCTATGGCGACGACGTTGAATATGCAGACGGCACCGAGGCAACGCTGGAGCAGGAAGCGAAGGACGTCACCGCCTTCCTGGCCTGGGCCGCCGAGCCGGAAATGGAGCAACGCAAATCCATGGGAATTGGGGTGCTGATTTTCCTGAGTGGGCTGCTCGTTATGGTTATTGCCGTCAAAAAGGCCGTCTGGCGCAACGTCCATCATTAGAACGCTTCTGACCAGAGTAACTGGATGGGCCGTGGGAGCGATTCCACGGCCCTTTCCTTATGACCTATTGCCGGTTGATCCGGGACGCGGAACACCCGATACTCCGGCCACCAATTCGTTCCAACGAATCTCGGGGAGACAAGGATGAGCGAACCCGGTACGCCGCCGGTTATCGGAGTTATCGGCGGTAGCGGCATATACGATATGGACGGTCTGGAAAACGTCGAATGGCGCCAGGTCGAAAGCCCGTTCGGCGCGCCGTCCGACGAGTTGATGTTCGCTGAATTCCAGGGCCAGAAGATGGTCTTCCTGCCTCGCCACGGGCGCGGGCACCGTATTCCGCCACCCGAGATCAATTTCCGCGCCAATATCGACGCGCTGAAGCGCAGCGGTGTAACCGAAATTCTGTCGCTATCGGCGGTCGGTTCCCTGCGCGAGAAACTGGCGCCGGGAACCTTCGTGCTCGTCGACCAGTTCATCGATCGCAGCTTCGCGCGGGTAAAATCCTTCTTCGAGACCGGCATGGTCGGCCATGTGTCGATGGCCGATCCCGTATGCAGCCGCCTTACCGGGCATCTTGAAGCCGCGGCGGCCCGGGCCGGCATTTCGGCCGTGCGGGGCGGAACCTATCTGGTCATGGAAGGCCCGCAATTCTCGTCGCGCGCGGAATCCGAACTATATAGAAGCTGGGGCTGCGATGTCATTGGCATGACCAACATGCCCGAGGCCAAGCTGGCCCGCGAGGCCGAGATCTGTTACGCGAGTGTTGCCATGGTTACCGATTACGACTGCTGGCACCCGCATCATGACGACGTTACCGTCGATGCGATCATCAAGGTGCTAATGGAAAATGCCGAGAAAGGCCGCGCGCTGGTGCGCCATGCCGCGCCCCTGCTGGCCGGCCGCGAGGATAGCTGCGGCGCCGGATGCCAGCGCGCGCTGGACACCGCCCTGATCACCGCGCCCGGGGCGCGCGACCCGGCGGTTCTCGCAAAACTGGACGCAGTCGCCGGAAGGGTTCTGAATGACTGATTCGGTGCAAGACGCCGCCACCAACGAAACGGCCATAGCCGGGGTGGATCATTCCATCGTCGGCGTGGCCGATCTCGAGGCAGCGCGCACCGCCTACGAGGCGATGGGTTTCACCATGACCCCGCGCGGCAGGCATATCGGCTGGTCCACCGCCAATTACTGCATCATGTTCGAACGGGACTATATCGAGCTACTGGGCATCGTCGATCCGGACGGTTACGCCGCGGGACTGGATACGATCCTCGCCGAGCATGGCGAGGGCCTGCTGAAACTGGCTTTGCACAGCAAGGACGCGGACAGAACCCACGAATTCTTCGACAAACACGCGCTGATAGCCGAGCCGGTAAAGGAACTGGCCCGCGAACTGGAGGCGCCGGAAGGAACGGTGCTGCCGGAATTCAGGCTGGTTCATCCCCGGCCGGAGGCAACGCCCGGCCTCGCCGGATTCGTCTGCCAACATCTGACACCCCGGATGGTCTGGCGCCCGCAATGGCTCCAGCACCGTAATACGGCGATCAGGGTGCGGTCATATGCGATCCTGGCCGATGATCCTGCCCTGCTGGTCGAGGGCTGGGTTCGGATTTTCGGGGCCGAAGCGGTCAGCCGGGACGGCGCCTGGCTGTCGGTGGAAACCGGAACGGCGCGGCTGGACTTCCTGCCCTGGGACGAGCTGCCCGCCGCCTTCGCCGACGTGGAATTCGACCACCCGCAAGCCGGAAATATCCTGGGCATGACGATCGGCGTAACCGATCTCGTGGAAACCGCGGTCTGTCTGGCCGAGGCCGGAGTTGCCTGCATGCGCACCGACGAAGGCATGACCGTAATGCCCGAAAGCGCCCGCGGCGTGGCGATTTCCTTCGTTCAGGAAGGGTAAGGCGGCCCCCGCTCCCCGCTAAAGCGGTAGAGGGGCTTTATGGGCCGCATGCTAAAAAGCCCTCTCCCGCTGGCGGGGGAGGGTTGGGAGGGGGTGGAAACGGATAGAGTCTCTCCCGCGCGGCGGGGGAGGCCGAATTACTACTCTTCCTGCAACGCAATCAGGATCGCCTCGACCACCGCGTCGGTATTGGCCAAAACCTCGTTGTTCCAATAGCGCAGCACCCGGTAGCCCTGGGTCTCAAGATGCGCCGTGCGGACCGCGTCTTCGGCGAGCCGGTCCGCATGCTGCCCGCCATCCACTTCGACGATCAGCTTTCTGGCGGCGCAAACGAAATCGGCGATATAGGGGGCGATGGGAACCTGGCGTCTGAAATGATGGCCATCTAATTGATTTCGCCGCAAACGACTCCACAGGCGATTCTCCGCATCGGTCGAATTGCGGCGCAGATTGCGGGCACGTTCGGTGGTCATACGGTGGAGTTTAGCCTGCGCGGGGATGAGATTGGAAGGGCTTGCGCCCTTGGGCCCCCTCCCCAACCCCTCCCCCGCTAAAGCGGTAGAGGGGCTCTCACCTACCCTACATTTCCAGCCAGGAATTCCGTCGTTCGCCGCCGGGCCGTGATGGAACTTGCCTCGTCGTAGCTGCCCCGCTGGTCGCAGTTGAAGCCGTGGCCGGCGCCTTCATAGATGTGGATCGTGGCATCCGGTTGGGCGATGCGGATGGCCTCGACCGCTTCCATCGGGATACTGGCGTCCTCGGTCCCGAAATGCATCAGCACCGGGCATTTCGCCGACTCGTCGCGGAAATCGTTGATCTGGCCGCCGTAATAGCAGGCCGTGGCGGCGATCCCGTCCAGCCGCGTCGCCGCCAGCCAGGCCAGCGAGCCGCCCCAGCAATAGCCAACGACACCGGTCTTGAGGCCCGCCAGCGCGTCGATCGCGGCCTGGATGTCCAGAAGCGGGTTGTCCCAATCCATCCGCCCCTTCAACTCCCGGCCGGCGGTGACGCTGTCGGGGTCGTATCCCAGATCGACATTGCGCTCGATCCGGTCGAACATGGCTGGCGCGATAACCCGGTAACCGTCCGCCGCGAACCCGTCGGCCACGCCGCGAATATGCGAATTTACCCCGAAGATTTCCTGGACAACGACGATGCCGCCACGCGGGTTTCCCTCGGGTTCCGCGACATATGCCGCGAGTTCGTGGCCGTCCGAGGCTTTAAGCTGAATTATTTCGCCCATTTCTCTCTCCCTGGTAGGAACCGCCGATCAACCGCTATCACACATTGAAGCGGAAATGGAAGATGTCGCCGTCCTTTGCGACGTACTCCTTGCCTTCCAGCCGCATGCGGCCGGCATCCTTGGCGCCCTGTTCGCCGCCGCTGTTTACGAAATCGTCGTATGAAATCGTCTCGGCGCGGATGAAGCCCTTTTCGAAGTCGGTATGGATGACGCCGGCGGACTCCGGCGCCTTCGCCCCGCGCCGTACCGTCCAGGCGCGTGCTTCCTTGGGCCCCACCGTGAAGAAGGTGATCAGATCCAGCAGCCCGTAACCGGCGCTGATGACGCGGGTGAGGCCGGTTTCCTCCAACCCCAGGGATTCCAGGAACTCCCGCTGTTCCTCGTCCGAATCCAGCGAGGCAACCTCGGCTTCGATGGCGGCCGAAATGACCACGCAGGCCGCGCCGACCTTTTCCGCATGCGCTGCGACCCTGGCCGACAGTTCGTTGCCGTCCGCCGCGCTTTCCTCGTCCACATTGCAGATATAGAGCATCGGCTTGCCGGTCATCAGCTGCAGCATCTTGAAGGGTTTCTGTTCGGCTTCCTCAAGCGCGGCCTCGCGGGCCGGCCGGCCTTCGCGCAGCAGCGCAAGGGCCTTTTCCATAATCGCGATTTGCTCCTTGGCTTCCTTGTCGCCGCCCTTGGCGCGCTTTTCCAGGGGAATGATGCGGCGCTCCAGGCTTTCCATGTCGGCCAGCATCAACTCGGTCTCTACCGTGTCGGCGTCGCGGATCGGGTCCACGTCGCCCTCCACATGGGTGACCTCGCCCTCGAAACAGCGCAGCACATGCACGATGGCGTCGACCTCGCGGATATTGGCCAGGAACTTGTTGCCCAGGCCCTCGCCCTTCGAGGCGCCGCGCACCAGCCCGGCGATGTCCACGAACTCCAGAAAGGTCGGCAGGATTGCCTTGGACCCGGCCAGTTTCGCCAGCTTGTCCAGCCGTTCGTCGGGCACCGACACGCGCCCGGTATTCGGCTCGATGGTGCAGAACGGATAGTTCGCGGCCTCGGCCGCGGCGGTCTGTGTAAGCGCATTGAAAAGCGTCGACTTGCC
Source organism: uncultured bacterium (assembly GCA_965603635.1). Classification (GTDB taxonomy): domain Bacteria; phylum Pseudomonadota; class Alphaproteobacteria; order UBA8366; family JADFVY01; genus JADFVY01. The sequence continues at coordinate 18,402 of CBFDDT010000001.1, forward strand.
GACATTCGGCAGGCCGACGATTCCGCATTTGAAACCCATGGGGAAAACCTCATTCGTCGAGACGGGGCACTGCTTAGAACATTGCCTCTTTGCGGTCAATCGGACTCCCGATTTCAGCCATAATAAGGGAGCATTGATATTCGCATAACAACCAATGGATTCGGTCATGGGTAATAGCATTTTTCGAGTGTGCCTGCTCGCCTCCCTATTGGCGTGGTTGCCGCAACCGGCCTCGGCGCTGACGTTCGGCGACGAAACCGTTACTTGCCCGCTCGATGGCAAGACATTCACCTATCAGGCTGTCATTTCGTACTCGCAATTCGGCATGCAGCTGGATATGCGGCCCATCGGCGCGCTGGTGGCGCCCATTCCAATGCCGGTCTGCCGGGACAGCGGCTTTGTGATCTATCGCGACGATTTTAACGACGCGGAAATTTCGGCTTCCCGCCGCCTTGTGCAGTCGCCCGAATATCTGGCTCTGCGGGGGTCGGAGACGGACTATTTCGTTGCCGCCTATCAGGCTGGAAAACTGGACGAGGACGCCTGGGAGATCGCAATCCTGACATTGCAGGCGACCTGGGAAGTTCAGGAAAACCCGAAGAAATACAAGCACTACGCCGCGCTGGCCTTAACCAGGCTGGAGGAAGCCGGGAAGAATTTCGCCCGTGCCGGCGAGACCGGCGAACAATGGTGGACGGTCAAACTGCTCGTGGTGAATTTTCACCGCCGGCTGGGCGAGTTCGATGAGGCGGCGAAATTACTGGCCGAGCTACCCTATGCGGATGAGCCGGAAGAGTCGGGATATCGCGTCGTGGGCGAGCGCCTGGCGGACCTGATCGCGCACAAGGATTCGGCGGTAGCCGAGATTGCGCCGAGGGATGGTTAAAAGTTAACCACCGGTGGAGACCGGGGGTTCGCCGCCTTCGGGGCGCGGCGGTTTGGGCGGGGGCGGGAAGATATCGTGGGCGGCGCGGCTCATGAAGCCGTTCTCGTCGCCTTCCACCAGCAAGGGGATATGGGTGGCGATGGCATCGGTAATACGCTCGACCATGGGCTGCTCCGCCTTGGCGAAATCGCTCAGCACATAGCCGTGAACGCGATTTTTGTCGCCGGGATGGCCGATGCCCGTGCGCACCCGCCAGAAATCGTCACCGATATGCGCGGCGATGCTGCGCAGGCCGTTATGGCCGGCATGGCCGCCGCCGCGTTTCACCCTGATCTTGCCGGGGGCGAGATCGAGCTCGTCATGAATGACGATGAGTTGCGGCGGCTCCAGCTTGAAGAAGCGCAAGGCTTCGCCGATGGCGCGGCCGGATTCGTTCATATAGGTCATGGGTTTGATAACCATGGCCTTTTGCCCGGCGATAATGCCGTCGGCCGCCATCGACTGGAAGCGCGTCCGCCAGGCGGCAAAGGAATGGCGGCGGACAATCTCGTCCGCCGCCATAAAACCGATATTGTGCCGGTTGCGTTCGTATTTCGGGCCAGGATTGCCCAAACCGGCGATAAGAAGCATCGGTCTGTCCGGTCAGTCCTCCGAGGACTCTTCCTCGGCGGCTTCCTCGGCGCCGGCTTCTCCGGCTTCGCCCTCTTCGCCCTCGGCAGCAGCGGCCGCCGCGGCCTCTTCATCTTCCTCTTCCTCGGTCTTGAGGGTCGGCGCGGCGATCGTGGCGATCGTGAAGTCACGGTCGGCGATCGTCAGTTCCACGCCTTCCGGCAGATTCAGTATGCTGGCATGGATGCTGTCGCCGATATCCAGGCCAGTCAGATCGAGCTGGAACTCGCTGGGAATATCGTCGACGCCGCAGACCACCTCGACTTCGTGACGCACCACGTTCAGCATGCCGCCACGCGTCAGGCCTGGGGAGTCATCTTCGTTGATGAAGTTGCACTGCACCATGACGTTCGTGCGGGTCAATTTACTGACACGCAGGAAATCCACATGCATCGTCTCGTCCTTGACGGGATGGAACTGCACATCGCGCGGCAGAACCCGCACCTTGTCGCCGCCGGCGATCTCCACCGAGTAGACGGTAGCGAAAAAGTTGCCGGTATGAAGTTGCTTGCGAATCTCACGCGGCTCCAGCGTAACCATCACGGGGTCTTTTTTGTCGCCGTAAATCACGGCCGGCACTCTGCCGGCGCGACGAGCGGCCCGGGCGGCCCCCTTTCCGGCCCGGTCGCGCATTTCAGCGCTGATCACATTCTCTTTGCTCATAAGAGCCTCCTTACAGTTTTAAAATACCGCACGGCCTCCAGGGGTGCCGCTACGGCTGTTTGCCGCCAAACCGGGCGGCGCGGGCCTGTTCCGCTTCAGTCGAACAGGCTCGAAACCGATTTCTCGCTGGCGATTCTCTCGATCGCGTCCGCCAGCAGGGGCGCAATCGATACTTGCTGTATATTTTTCGCCACGCGCACCGCCTCGGTGGCGGGGATGCTGTCAGTGATAACCAGCTTTTCCAGCGGCGATGCGGTCACCCGCGCTTCCGCGCCGCCCGACAATACGCCATGGGTAACATAGGCCGATACCGACGTTGCGCCATGTTCCATCAGCGCCTTGGCCGCATTGCAAAGCGTGCCGGCGGAATCGACGATATCATCGACCATGATGCAGGCGCGGCCATCGACATCGCCAATGACGTTCATGACCTCGGAATGGCCGGCCTGCTCGCGCCGCTTGTCGATGATCGCGAGTTCCGCGCCCAGCCGCTTGGCGAAACCGCGCGCGCGCACAACGCCGCCGACGTCCGGCGATACGATGACCAGTCCTTCGTCCTTATTTTTGTGGGCCTCCATATGGGTCACGAATACCGGCGACGAAAACAAATTGTCCGTCGGGATGTCGAAGAAACCCTGGATCTGTCCGGCGTGGAGTTCAAGCGTCAGCACGCGGTCGGCCCCGGCGGTGGTGATCAGGTTGGCCACAAGCTTGGCCGAAATCGGCGAGCGCGGTCCGGTCTTGCGGTCCTGGCGGGCATAGCCGTAATAAGGCATGACTGCGGTAATCCGGCGCGCCGAACCGCGGCGCAAGGCATCGATGATCACCAGCAATTCCATCAGATTGTCATTGGTCGGGAAGCAGGTCGATTGCACGACGAACACATCCTCGCCGCGCACATTTTCCAGAATCTCGACAAAGACTTCCTGGTCCGAGAACCGGCGAATTGCGGCTTCCGTCAGGGGCACGCCAAGCTTGGCGGAAATAGCCTCTGACAGCGGCCTGTTACTGTTGCCACTGAGGATCTTCATGTCCGGTCCCGATTGATTCCCACCAAAATCCGGCCCAGCGCCGGCGCCATCTCTCCAACACATAAGCCCCGATTCCGCCAAGCGGCCATCAGGGCGCGCACTCTATATCAACTGCCGTGGGTGCTGTAAACGCACAAACCCGCAAAATCCGGTCTTTTTGCCGCTACATGATGGCGCAGCCAAACATCAATCCGAACAGCAGTAGCGCGGTCATGAAGATCAGCCATGGCATGATTCAGTTCACCACCAGGTCCAGCGAGGCCTTCGACAGGGGTTCACTACCGTTTTCGGTGACGACGGAGGTGCGGGCCAGGGTCATGGCCAGATTGTTGGCGGAATCGAACAGAATCATATGGATGAAGAAGGTCATGCCCGGTTCGGCGATCACCGGGTTGCCGTGATACAGCATCGGCCAGTCCATCCAGTTCGGCGCATAGGTCGTGCCCTGGCTGTAGCCGCAGGCGTTCAGCCGGAATTCCCCCATGCCGGCGGCGTCCAGCACCCTGGCATGGGCATCGAATACCTCGCCCACCGGTTTGCCGGGCCGCAGCGCCTCCTCGCAGGCCAGCAGCGCATCCCTGGCCGCGGCATGCATGGAGATGTGCCCCGGGTCGGGCTCGCCGATCACGATGGTGCGCATCATGGCGGCGTGGTAATGGCGATAGACGCCGGCGAATTCCAGCGTCAGTTGGTCCTGCGCCTCCAATGTGCGGCGGCCCGTATAATAGCGGCACATCAGGGCGCCGGGGCCGGAGCCGATGATGGTCTCGTTGGCGGGGTCGTCGCCGCCGCCGCTGAATACGGCGGCCTGCATGGCGGCCAGGATATCGCCCTCGAAAGCGCCGGGTTTGGCCAGGCGCACCGCCTCGTCCCATGACGCATCGGCCAGTTCGGCGGCTTTTCGGGCATAGTCCAGTTCGGCGGGGCTTTTGACCAGGCGCAGGCGGCTGACAAGGAAGGACGCATCTTCCAGCGTGGCGAAGCCGTCCATCGCATCGCGAACCATGAAGCCGTTGCGCGCGTTCAGCCCGTACGATTCCCATTCGACGCCAAGCTTCTTGCCGCGGCAGCTTTCCGTTTCAAGTAAGGTTTTCAGCTCGCCAACGGGGTCGGCGCCTTCGCGGTCTTTCCAGATATGGATCCGGTCATGCGGTATGACGGAGGTGAATTGCGCCTGTCGCAGGTCGGCCGCCCGCGTCAGCAGAAACATTTCCCCGTCCGCGCCCAGATACAGGCACTGGAACCAGACGTAGCCGAAAGTGTCGTAGCCGGTCAGCCAGTACATGCTTTCCTGGCGGAAAATCAGCAGCCCGTCCAGGCCGTCGTGCTGCATCGCCGCGCAGGTATGGCGCCGCCGGTCGGCGAGTTCTTCCTCGGTGAAATGGATATGCAAACTCATAATTCTCCCTATGCCTCGATTGTTATTACCGACAGTTCCCGGCCGAAATCGGCCTCGCCGGTCAGTGTCTTGCGCCGGTAGCTGAAAAAGCGCTTTTCGTCGGCGCAGGTATCGGCATCGATCCGGCCGATTTGCCGCACATACAGCGCCGCCAGCCGGTGTTCCACGTAACCGGCAATATCGAACATGGGATGTCCCTTGCGGATGCCCGGGCGGAAAAACCGGGCGTTTTGCGGATCCTGGTCCAGGAAGGGCTTCGGGAATTCGGGACCCACCTCGTAGGATTTCACGCCGATACAGGGACCGATCGCGGCGCGTATCGTATCGCGGGTCGCGCCGAGGTTTTCCATTGCCGTCACGGTGCAGTCGAGAACGCCGGCAATCGCGCCGCGCCAGCCGGCATGGGCCCCGCCGATAATTTTTCGCCCGTCCGGCGCCTGGCCGGCGAACAGCACCGGCACGCAGTCGGCGGTCAGTATCCCGATGGCGATGCCCGGACGGTCGGTCACCATCGCGTCGGCGCGCGGCGGGTCCGTCGGGTCCCAGTTACGGTCGGCTATCGCGACGTCGGTTCCGTGTACCTGATAGACCGTGTTCAGGGCGCCTGGTGGCAGGTCGAGCGCCGCCATGGCCAGACGGCGATTTTCCGTTATCGCCTCGCGGTCGTCGTCGGACCCATAGCCCATGTTCAGCGAGTCATATACGCCCTGGCTGACCCCGCCCTGGCGCGTGAAGAAAGCGTGCCGGACGCCCGCAAAATCATCAAGCGTGGGATCGGTGATCAGCCCTGGAAGCGTCGTCGTCATCAGCTTGTCGTTTCCTCGAATGCCGGCGGCGCGGCGGTGGCCTGCGGCGTTATGGCCATGACCTTGAACAGGTAGCCCATTTGCTCATTGTCGATCAAGCGCGCGCAAGCGGTCTCGATATCCGTCGCCTGGTCTTTTATTGCCTTGGCGAGCAATTGCGCGGCCCGGGTCTCGATCCCCAGGCGGGTCAGGAATTCGCCTTGGGGGATCGGGCCGTGGGTGGTGGCGCCGCCTTCGCGCGCGGCTGCCGCAATGGCCGCGAAATCCACATGGGCGGTCAGGTCGGCCTCTCCGGGGTCTTGCAGCGGGTCGTGGCGTTTATGATCGCTGAGCGCCTGCAAGCTATCGCCCGTGGCGCTGGCGGCATGGCCGTAATCGACGATCAATGCCGCCCCGCCATGGTGGGCAACCCGCTCGCCGATGGCGCGCGTGATCGACAGCCCGGCGGGGCAGACCTCGGCGATCTCGCCCTTGCCGGCCGTCCGGCGAACCGTTTCGGGAATCAGGGCCTCCCCAGCCGCGCCGCCGGGCGCCAGGCCCATCCGGAATGTTTCGCCGTCCTCGTCCAGCCCGATCATGCGCTCGCGCCAGCCATCGCCGGTTTGTTCGAACTGGCGGATGGGAAGGGCGTCGAAGAACTCGTTGGCGATCAGCAGGATCGGCCCGTCGGGAACTTCTTCAAGCGCCGCATGCCATTGAACGTCATGCCCGGCAAGGGTTTGCCGCTGCATCCCGGTCAACACCGGGCTGGTTTCCACCAGATGGATCGAGGCGGCGGCCAGGAATTCCGGGGCCATCCGGGCGGCGCGCAGCGCGTCGGCCATCAGCGTGCCGCGCCCCGGCCCCAGTTCCACCAGATGAACCGGCCGCGGCGCAATGCCGGCGCGCCAGACCTCGGCGCACCACAGCCCGATCAGTTCACCGAACATCTGGCTGATCTCGGGCGCGGTGGTGAAGTCGCCGCGCACCCCGAACGGGTCGCGGATCATGTAGTAGCCGTGGTCCGGATGGCCCAGCGCCTCGGCCATGAAGTCGGCGACCGTAATCGGGCCGGTCAGGCGGATGCGCCGGCGCAGAAGTTCGGTCAGCGGGCCGGTCACTCCGGCGGGCGGCGCATTGCGCGCCAGACCAGATAGGCCCCGCCCAGCAACAGCGGGATCGACAGCCACTGGCCCCATGTCGTGCCCAGCACCATGAACCCGCCCTCGCCGATATACTCGTCTGGCTGGCGGAAATATTCCACCGACATGCGGGCCAGTGCATAACCGCCGATGAAGATGCCGGTGGTCAGCCCCGGCCGACGCAGCGATTTCAAGGGTCCAAAGATCATCCAGGCCTGAATGGCGAACACCACCAGCCCTTCCAGCACCGCCTCGTATAGCTGGCTGGGATGGCGCGGCTGATCGCCCGCATGGCGGAAGATGACGGCCCAGGGCACGTCGGTGACCCGCCCATATAGCTCGCCATTGATGAAGTTGGCGACGCGGCCCAGAAACAGGCCGATGGGCGCGGCGGCGCCGACCATGTCGGTCAGGGCCAGCAATTTGATCTGGCGGCGCCGGGCGAAGATAATCATCGCCAGCGATACCCCCGCCAGGCCTCCATGGAAGGACATGCCGCCCTCCCATACTTTCAGAATGCCGCCGGGATTGGCGAGATAGAAGGCCGGCTGGTAGAATAGCACGAAGCCCAGGCGCCCGCCGAGGATCACCCCCAGCACTGCCCAGGTCAGGAAATCGTCCAGCTGTTCCGCGGTGACCAGATGCGGCGGCTTTTTCGCCAGGCGCAGGCAATAGCGCCAGGCCAGCAGCAACCCCACCACATAGGAAAGCGAGTACCAACGAATGGCGAGCGGTCCCAATTGAATGGCGACCGGGTCGAAATCGGGGAAAATAAAGTATTCCATGCGCGCCCTTCGTTTACGCGGTTTCCTCGCATGGCGCGCCGCGCCCGCAGATCATGTTATAGGGTCCCCCTTGGTCCCGTTCAAGAAGCCCCGACTGTTGCGCGCTTCCGGCGCGGGGCGTATAGGATTGGGAAATCCATGTGCGACGGAGCGAAACCATGCAGGTAGACAATCGATTGCTAGACGATCTGGCCCGGGTGGCCAGCGGCGCCTTTGGCGCGCTATCGGGCGTGCGCGGCGAGGTGGAGGCGCGCCTCAAACATCAGTTCGAACGCATCCTGTCAGAGATGGATACGGTCCCGCGCGAGGAATTCGAGGCCGTAAAGGCGGTTGCCGCCAAGGCCCGCATGGAGCAGGAAGCCCTCGAAATAAGGGTCGCCGCGCTGGAAGCTGCTCTTGCCGGGCAGAAACCAAAGCCCACTCGCAAGCCCAAAGCCTGATTATCCACAGAAATCTGCTGTCGTTTCGCAAATGCGGGGTTGCGCTGCGGAATCCCCCTATGGCATCCTAGGTATTGTGGTCGGGAAGTGATTCGCTGCTATATTTTGTAGAGCAGTGGAAATTTCGCTTTTCGCGCCGCGTCCGGCCCCGGTGACGGCGATTATTGACCGGGCCACTTGTACATAGGGGGCGCGAATGGGAATGAGGATGGAGCAAGAGTCCGGTAATCGGACTATCAATCCGCTGGATCTTCTGGAAGAACTCGCAAACGTTCACGGCTGGCCCCACATGCGGGCGGCCGATGACGAACTGGTGACCGAACCGTCGCGCCGCTGGTGCGCCTACCGCCTGCATTTCATCTGGCAGGAGGATATGCAGGCGTTGCATATGCATTGCGGCATCGACGCCAAGGTGCCGGGCGAAAAACGCCGCGACATAAACGATCTTCTGGCCTCGATTAACGAGCGGCTGTGGCTTGGCCATTTCGAAGTGGCGGCCGACGACCCGAACCCGACCTTCCGACATACACTGCTGACCCGCGGATATTTCGCGCCCGGCCCGGAGCAGCTGGAGGAATTGGTGGATGTCGCGCTGGACGAATGCGACCGCTATTACCCCGCCTTCCAGTTCGTCCTTTGGGGCGGACAGCGGCCCGACGAGGCGATCTCGGCGGCGCTGCTGGAAACCGTCGGCGAGGCCTGAGCCATGAGCGGCGAACGTCTCTCCCGCCCCCTGTTGCTGATCGGCTGTGGCAAGATGGGCGGCGCGATGCTGGCGGGCTGGCTGGAAAGCGGCATCGCCGGCGGCGGGGTTGTGGTGCTGGACCCGATGGGCGCGGGCGATTTTGCGGGCCGCGACGGCGTAACCATTCACAAGGATATGGCGGACCTGCCGGCCGATCTCGATCCCGAGGTCGTGGTCCTGGCGGTCAAGCCGCAACAGATGGCGGATGCGGCGCCCTTTGCGGCTCGCTATACGGGGCCCGGCACTGTCTTCATGTCAATCGCCGCCGGCACCAACATCAGTTTTTTCGCGGGCCATCTGGGCGAGGGCGCCGCCATCGTGCGCGCCATGCCGAACACGCCGGCGGCGATCGGCCAGGGGATTACCGTCACCTGCCCGAACGCAAACGTGTCGGATGCGCAGTTGGCGATGTGTACCGCGCTGCTGGGCGCCATCGGCGAAGTGCTGAGCGTGGATGACGAGGCGCTGATCGATCCGGTGACGGCGGTCTCGGGCAGCGGCCCGGCCTATGTCTTCCTGCTGATCGAATGCCTGGCCGAGGCGGGCGTCGAGGCCGGTCTGCCGCGCGAACTCGCAGACCGGCTGGCGCTGGTCACCGTGGCCGGCGCGGGCCAGTTGGCGCTGCGCGGCGATGACGTGCCGGCGCAGCTTCGCAAGAACGTCACCAGCCCGGGCGGCACCACCCAGGCGGCGCTGGAAGTGCTGATGGCCGATGACGGAATGCAGCAAATAATGACCCGCGCGGTCGCCGCCGCCACCAGGCGCGGGCGGGAACTGGCCGGCTAGCATGGCGGATCTCTCCGTCAGTGCCGCGAAGGTTCAGGCGGCGCTTGAGGCGCGGGGATTTTCCTTCGAAATCCAGGAGCTCGATCAATCGACCCGCACGGCGGCCGAGGCCGCGTCGGCGATCGGCTGCGAGGTGGCGCAGATCGCCAAATCCATCCTGTTCAAGGGCAGGGACAGCGGCCGGGCGGTGCTGGTGATCGCCAGCGGCGTCAACCGCGTCGACGAGAAGGCGGTGGCGGCGCTGCTGGGCGAGAAGCTGGGCAAGGCCGATGCGGATTTCGTTCGCCGCGAGACCGGCTTCGTCATTGGCGGCGTGCCGCCGGTAGGGCATGACAAGCCCATCGAAACCTTTATCGACGAGGACATATTGGCATTCGACGTCATTTGGGCGGCGGCGGGCACGCCCTTCGCCGTTTTCCGCCTCGACCCGCATTCGCTGGCGGTCTTGACCGGCGGCAGGGTGGCAAATGTGGCCTTGCGGCCGGCCTGATTCGTATCCATCTGTAATACTGGCTATAATAGCTGGACCGAAATGGAGGAATCGTCATGGCGAAGAAACCTTCCACGGGCAAGGGCAGCGCCCGCAAGACCGATACCAGGGATATTGAAACGCGGCTTATCGATGCGATGCTGGACCTGGCCGCGCGCGAGGGTTGGCAGGCTGTCACGCTGCCCGCGATCGCCGAGGGCGCCGGGGCCAGGCTATCCGAGCTTTATCCTGCCTGGCGCTCCAGGATGGCGGTTCTGGCCGCCTTCATGCGCCGGATCGACCGCGAAGTTGTCGAGACCGATTTCGCTTTCGCGCCCGAGGACACCGCGCGCGACCGGCTGTTCGAGGTGCTGATGGGCCGCTTCGATGCGCTGCAGCCCCATCGCGAGGCGATACAGCGGATTCGTGCGGGCATGGTGCGCGACCCGGTCGCCTCCGCGGCAACGATGCGCCAGTTGAGCTGTTCCATGGCCTGGATGCTGGAGGCCGCCCACCTGTCGTCCGAGGGCGTTGCCGGCAAGGTCAAGATCGCCGGCCTGACCGGCCTGTGGCTGCGCTGCATGGCGGTCTGGGTCGAGGATGACAGCAAGGACATGTCGCGAACCATGGCGGCGCTGGACCGCGACCTGGGGCGCGTGGACCGCTGGGCCGATGTCATCTTCCGCCATCGCCGTGCCGGCGACGACGAGAGCGCGGAGGCCGCCTGAAATCGCAGAAATATCGCGGCGCACAAAAAATGGTGCACTGCACAAAAAACCTCTTGACCCTGTGAATAGAAGGCGTATATTACGCCTATGCTGCAGCGCAACAATAACGTTGTGCGATGCAACGGAATTCACAGGAGACAGAACATGGCCACCGCCAATCCCTTCGCCGGCTTCGATTTCACCAAGTTCATGGGCGACTTCAGCGTACCGGCGTTCGACGTCGAGAAGATGATCGCTCTCCAGACCAAGAATGCCGAGACCTTCGCCAGCGCCAACAAGCTGGCCGCCGAGGGCGTCCAGGCCATCTTCCAGCGCCAGACCGCGATTGCCCGCGAGGGCGCCGAGGAAATGACCGCGGCCTTCCAGGAAATGCTGGCCGCCGGCGAGCCCAAGGACAAGATGGCCCGCCAGACCGACATGACCCGTGAGGGCATCGAGCGTGGCGTCGCCAATTTCCAGGAAATCACCGCCGCGGCGACCAAGACCAACCAGCAGGTCTTCGATATCCTGAACAAGCGTTTTGTCGAGAGCCTCGACGAAGCCCAGGGCTTCGCGAAGCCCGCCAAGAAGTAATACTGCAAGACCCTTCTTCGGACATCTCCTCCCTTGTCCGGAGTCTCCGGCCGCTTCCGTGAAAACGGGGGCGGCCGTTTTCTTTTTTGCGCGCGCCGGCGCCCGGTGTTAGCGTCGCGCGGCATCGTGGATTGAAAACAGGGAGGGAAAAATCATGTCTATAACCTTCGACGATTTCCTGAAGGTCGACATCAGGGTCGGCACGGTCGTGCGCGCGGAGCCCTACCCGGAAGCGCGCCAGCCGGCCTTCAAGCTGTGGGTCGATTTCGGTCCGGAGCTCGGCGAGCGCAAGACCTCGGCCCAGATCACCAGGCATTACGACCTAGACGGCATCGTCGGTAAACAGGTGGTCGCCGTGACTAATTTCCCGCCCAGGCAGATCGGCAAATTCATGTCCGAAGTCCTGGTGCTCGGCATACCGGACGATGACGGTAAGGTCGTGTTGCTGGCCCCGGACAAGAAAGTTCCCGACGGCGGGCGGATGTATTAAACCGGCAGTCGAATACGCGCCCGCAGGCCGCCATGCGGCGAGTCCTCAAGCAAAATATCGCCGCCATGGCTGCGCAGCAGGTCGCGCGCGATGGCCAGGCCCAGCCCGGTGCCGCCGGTTTCCGGATTGCGCGATTCGTCCAGCCGATAGAAGGGGCGGAAGACATCCTCGCGGTGGGATTCCGGTATGCCCGGCCCATCGTCGTCCACCGTAATTTCAATGGCGTCCCCACGCAGGCCCGCGCGTATCCATAGCTGTCCGCCATAGCGCGACGCGTTCGCCACCAGATTTTCGATGCCGCGCTTGATGGCGTCCGGCCGCAGCCAGGCCATCAGCGTTCCTTCCACATGGCTGTCGATCTTGACCCCGTTGCGCCGCCACACCGCAACGATATCCTCGACCATCAGCGCGAGATCGACATGCTGGGTGGGTTCGTCGCCTTCGCCGCGGGCGAAAGTCAGATAGCCCTCGATCATCCGTTCCATATCGGCGATATCGACCTTCAACCCGGCCATCCCCGAATCCTCGGGCAGCATGGCGAGCTGTAGTTTCATACGGGTGATCGGGGTTCTAAGGTCGTGGCTGACTCCGGACAACATATCGGTGCGCTGGCGTATCTGGCGCCTCAGTCGCTGGCGCATGACGTTGAAGGCGGCGGCGGCTCGACGCACTTCCAGCGCACCCTCCTGCCTGAAATCTTCCTGCAGTTCACGACCCTTGCCGAATTGGTCGGCGGCCTCGGCCAGCCGCTGGATCGGCCGTACCTGATTGCGCATGAAGATTGAGGCAACGGCGAACAGGATCAGCGAAGTCCCCACCATCCACATGATGAAAATATATGTCGTGATGCTGAACAGTCGCTTGCCCGGAATAGCGACGGTCAGCACCGCGTCCTCAAGCTGAATTTCGGCGAAGACCCGCTCACGGTATGACGAATCGTCGATTTTCACCGGACCCTGGAACCGGGCCTGCAGCGAGTTTACGAGGAAATGTTCAATCCGCGATCCTGACCCGGAGACGTCTTCGGGAAGTCGCTCCCCGTCGTGCCATTCCATCTGCAGGCCGAAATTGCGCCATGCCATATCGAATACGGTTTTTTGCAACTCGTTCGAGGGATTTTCCCCTAAAAGCTCCACGACTTGCGTGATATCGCCGACGATTGAAGAGGAAAGTCTTTTTGTGATGGTATCCCAATGCCGGTCATAAAATACCCAGGCCGATACCACCTGCAACAGAATCAGCGGCATGATGATGATCAGCAGCGATCGCCCATATAGCGACCGGGGCAGAATGTTATTTTTCAATAAGTTCAGCAGCATGTTGGATCAATCGGGCCGCAACACGTAGCCGCGGCCGCGCACCGTTTGCAGGTAACGTGGCGTTTTGGGGTCCGGCTCTATTTTGCGCCGCAGCCGGGTCACCTGAACGTCGATCGCCCTGTCGCCGCCGTCGATCATGCAGCGGTCCGTCAGGGTTTCGCGGCTCATGATCTCGCCCGGGATCTCCGAGAGAACCGACAACAGGCTCGCCTCGGCAGTCGTCAGCCGCACGACGGCCCCATCGTTCAGCAGGATCGCCCGCTCCCGGTCGAAGATATGGCTGCCCAGCTTGATATATTCGGGGGCCGTATCATGCTCGGGCGCCGGCATGGCGGTTCGGCGCAGGATGGTCTGGATCCTCAGCAGCAGTTCGCGCGGCTCGAACGGTTTGGGCAGGTAATCGTCGGCCCCGGCCTCCAGCCCGCCGATCCGGTCCGACGACTCGCCCATGGCGGTCAGCATCAGGATCGGCACGTCGTTGCTCGTTTCCCGAAGCGAGCGCGCGAATTCAAGCCCGGTTTCGCCGGGCATCATCACGTCCAGCACGATCAGGTCGAACTCCATGGATTCCAACTGGTGCCGGGCGCTGCCGGCATCCTCGGCGGAGGTTACGGCGAAACCGTTCTGGGTAAGATAGCCGCGCAGCAACTCGCGAAGGCGGTTGTCGTCGTCCACGACCAGGATATGTTGCAGTTCGTCCATGCGCGTAACTATAGAACGCCGGGTGCTGGTTCGCTAGAGCAGCATCCGGACAAATGGAACCGCTTCCCGCGATTCCATTTATTCGGATAAAGCTGCTCGCCCTTTGAAATAGCGGGCAATTTTATCCCATCGAACTGAACCGCTTCGGTTCAGTTCGATGGGATATTGCCCTAGCGGCGCGGCGGTGTGGGCCGTTCAAAGCGCTCGCGGTCACCCTCATTGCTCATTATCCCCAGCAGGACCTTACGGAAGCCATCCACTGCCTCGGCGCCCACTTCGCGGTATGCCCCGGCTATCAGGGTTCGCTGGGCCGCCGATAGTGATTCTTCCAACGCGCGTCCCTTGTCGGTCAGCTTCAGAAGCCGTTGACGCCGGTCATGCGTGCCCTGCAGTTGCGACACGTAGCCTTCGTCGATCAGTTGGCCCAGTACCCTGTTGAGGCTCTGCTTGGTGATCCTGAGTATTCCGAGCAGGTCGCCGACCGTCATGTCTGGGTGGCGGCCAATGAAATAGATAGCCCGGTGATGGGCCCGCCCGAATCCGTAATTCGCCAGGATTTCATCGGCGACGCCGGTGAAATCGCGATAGGCGAAGAACAGCATCTCGATAGCCTGGCGCAATTCCTCATCGCGGAGAAACAGCGGATTGGCGGAAAGCTTTGCCGCGCCATGCGGCGGAGATTTTATGTCAGCCATGTTGACTTATATTCCACGCAATGGTATCAGGATGCAAGGTTAAACGACATAAACGAACAATCCATGATGATTTTCCGACGGATATGTTCGTTGATGTCGGGGGAACGACCTTCGCGCAACAACTATATTACAGCTACTGGGGTTACGATATGTCCATGATGCCCTTCGACGACCGCCCGGGTTCCATCTGGTTCGATGGCGAACTGATCGACTGGAAAGATGCGAACCTGCATATTCTCAGCCACGCTCTGCATTATGCCTCGTCGGTATTCGAGGGCGAGCGCGTCTATAACGGCCGCATCTTCAAGTTGACCGAACATACCGAGCGCCTGCACGAATCGGCGCGCCAGCTCGATATGCAGATTCCCTGGAGCACGGAGCAGATCGACGAAGCGTGCAACGCCGTGGTCGCGGCACAGGGCCTCAAGGACGCCTATGTCCGGCCGATCGCCTGGCGCGGGTCGGAGATGATGGGCGTATCGGCCCAGAACACAAAGATTCATCTGGCGATCGCGGCCTGGGAATGGCCGGCCTATTTCGCGCCCGAGGCCCGCATGAAAGGCATCCGCATGCAGTGGTCGGACTGGCGCCGGCCGGATCCCCGGACGATCCCATGCAAGTCCAAGGCGGCGGGCCTCTACATGATTTGCACGCTGTCCAAGCACAAGGCTGAGGCCGCGGGCTATAACGATGCGCTGATGATGGACTGGCGCGGCCAGATTGCCGAGGCGACGGGCGCCAATATTTTCCTGAACATCGACGGCAAGCTGCACACGCCGACGCCGGACTGTTTCCTGGACGGCATCACAAGGCGAACCACGATCGCGCTGGCCAAGGCCCGTCAGATCGAGGTTATCGAGCGCGCCATCATGCCCGAAGAGCTGGCCCAGGCCAGTGAGGTCTTCCTGACCGGCACGGCGGTCGAGGTCACGCCAGTCAGCGAGATCGGTGAGTTCAAGTTCACGCCGGGCGAAATCACCAAAACGCTGATGGAAGATTACGACGCCGAGGTGCGCCGCGAGGTGCCGGTGACCCTGAACGCCGCGTAACCGGCGCCAAATAACGGAATTGGAGAGGCCGGGATTTTCATCCCGGCCTTTTTTTCGCGCGAAAACCACGCCGCCGCCCGAATTCGCCTCGCCCACGGCTAGATTGGCTTGCAGTATCGTTGCATGCCGAAAGGGGGCATAAGGATGGGAAGATTTTCACGACTGTTCCAGGTACGGGTTGTCCGGATTTTTCTGATCCTTGGCGCCGGCCTGGCCGTGGCTTCAATGCTGCTGCTGGCCGGCGCCTGGCTGCTCTATCGTTACGCGCCGGTCTCAACCGCCGGGCCGGATACGCCGAATGCCGTCTGGGCGGCGCATAAATGGGTTGGCGAAAGTCACACTGAAGAAGTCTATGACGAATATGCCGAACTGCTGGCGCGTCACCGCATCACCGATGTTTATTTCCATGCCGGACCGCTGACCGGTGAGGGACTGATTCCACCAGAGAAATACCCGAACGCCCGCCTCCTGCTCGCCGCCATGCGCCAGCGCGCGCCTTCGATCCGGCTGCATGCCTGGATCGGCCAGGTGGAACGCCGGGGCGGTGGGCCGCTGGATATTTCCGATGTCCGCACGCGGGCCAACATCGTGCGGACGGCGGGCGAACTGATCGACCTCGGATTCGATGGCATCCACTACAATATCGAACCGATCTATTCCGGCGACCCCGGCCTTCTGGCGCTGCTGGACGCGACCGCGCCGGTGACACGGGCGCGCGGCAAGCTGCTGTCGGTCGCGACCGACGAGCTGTCGCCGGTTCCCGGCGCGGAATATGTGGCCCGGTTGCTGATCCGCCAGGCCGGTCTGTGGCGGGCGCCCTATTTCCGCGAGGTGGCGGCGCGCACCGACCAGGTCGCCGTCATGATGTACGACACCGCCATGCCCTTCGACTGGCTCTATGGAACGATCGTGGCCTGGGAGACCTGGCGGCTTCGCGATATCGTCGGGCCGGATACGACGCTGTTCATGGGCGTGCCGACCTACGAGGACGAACATTTCGGCTTCCACCCGGCGGCCGAAAACATGACCTCCGCCCTGCGCGGCATCGGCTTGGGCCTGTCATTCGGCGACCCGCCGTCCGGCCCGAATTTCGGCGCCGCCATCTATGCCGGCTGGACCACCGACGAAGACGAATGGACGGTCTGGCGCCGCGACTGGCTGGGCGAGCGGAAGTAGATTTAGGAACCCCCGTCCGGCCCGATATGGTCCAGGGCGGCGCGCAGGGCCTCGGCGCGGGTTTCGAAGCGGTGGCCGGCGGGCAGGTGATCGAATACGCCCAGCTGGTCCAGAACGTCTTCCACCGCCGGGCGCCCCATGCCCTTGGCGACGCCGAAGCTCATCGGCCCGTCCAGATGGAACAGCATCAACCGCCCGTCTGCCGTCAACCCGCCATAGACGTCACCGCGGATATTATCGCCGCGTAAGCCGTGGACCAGTTTCATGGAGACTGCCACCCCCTTTGCAGGAGGCGATTTCGACATGCGGGACCTGGATTGTCAACGCGCCTGTTGCGTCTGCTACCCGCCGCCCAGCGCGGCCAGCCACTCGTCGACCCGGACCAGCCCGAAAAATACCGCCACCGGGATTGGCAGCGATGCCAGGGCCACGGTCAGCAGGAACCAGGGCCAGCGGTACAGGCGGGCGAAGCCGCTGACCAGTGCGATGCCGCCGCCGCCGCCCAGCACCGAATTGCCCGGCATATTGATCAGCAGCGCAAACAGGAGATAACGGTGGCGCGACATGAAGGCGACGATGCGGTGAGCCTTGCTTTCAGACAGACGCAGGCGATTCAGCAGATGGGTCATCGGGGATTTGCTCGGGATGCGGTCCGCCGTCAGCAATCCGTGCCGTTTCAGCCAGTGTTGCACCCGGTCGGCCGGCATATAGCGGCCCGCCGCATGAGCCAGCGACAGCCCCGCAATGGTCGCTAGCCAAGCCGCGATGGCGCCCTCGCGGCCGAACACGGCCATCATCATCAGGCCCATCTCGACGCTGGGCACGAACGGCAGGCCCAACAGCACCGCAAGCATGAAGGCGCTGACCAGCAAGGCGCCCATGCCCAGCCCTTCATGCAGGGCCGCCAGCGTTTCGTGGATTGCCGCGGCATCGAGATGCGCCAGATAATGGCCGAAGACGATCAGCCCGACCCAGATCGCAGTCGCCAGAACCGCGCGCGGGGTAATCAAGTGGGCCGGTGGCCGCACCGCCATCAAGATGAGCGTGGCCACCGTGATCGCCGCGGTTTGGGCAGCCAGGCTTTTCAAGCCAGCCCCTGGGACCGGTCCCGTCACGGGCAGCAAACGGTGGACCAGCTCGTGGACCGCCAGGACGAATATT
The DNA here is from genome assembly GCA_965603635.1 of uncultured bacterium. GTDB lineage: Bacteria > Pseudomonadota > Alphaproteobacteria > UBA8366 > JADFVY01 > JADFVY01. Next base: position 36,095 of record CBFDDT010000001.1, read on the forward strand.
ACCCATATGGCGGCGGAGACGGCCATTCGCCCGATAGCGACCCGGTCGGGGTTTCTGGATGCTTCCACGGCCTAACCCTCGATACAGTCTCCCGTTGCAGGGAAATCGCCGCGGTTTATTCCGCGGCCTTGCCGTGCTTCCCTTCCCAGCGGGCGGCGGCCTGGTCATCGCTGTCCCTGGCCTCGACCCATTGTTCGCCCTGGCCGGTTTCTTCCAGCTTCCAGAAGGGCGCCCTGGTCTTCAGCCAGTCGATCAGAAACTCGCAGGATTCGAGCGCGGCCTTGCGGTGGGCGCTGGCGGTGACGACCAGCACGATGCGGTCGCCCGGCTCCAGCCGGCCATAGCGGTGGATGATCAGCGTCTCGTCCAGCGGCCAGCGGTCGCGGGCCTCTGCCTCGATATCGGCCAGCATCTTCTCGGTCATGCCGGGATAATGCTCCAGCGTCATGGCAGAGACATTATCGCCGCCGGCGATGTCGCGCACCAGGCCCAGAAAACTCGCCACGCCGCCGATATCGGTGCGGCCCGCCGTCAGTGCCGCGATCTCGGCGCCAACGTCGAAATCCTCGCTCTGGACCCGTATAGCCATTGTTCAGCCGCCCGTCACCGGCGGGAAGAAGGCGATTTCGTCATTGGCCGCGATGGCGGTATCCATGCCCGCGAACTCCTGATTCACCGCGACGCGGATCGCCGAGACGTCGCGCATCGCCTCCGCATGGCCGGGGCCGCGCGTCTTCAGCCATTCCACCAGCCCGGCGACATCGCGCACCTCGGCGGGCGCCTCGACGGTTTCCTCGCCCAGACCGGTGCGTTGGCGCAGAAAGGCGAAATAGAGAATTCTCATGTTAAAACCTCGTTGAAAGGCAGAAAATAAACACTGCTACCTGACTTCAGATAGGTCAAGTTGGTCTCCAAATCCACTAATCCGTCGGCTTCGACCAGGGACGACAGGATTCCGGCGCCGCTGGCCCCGTGTTTCAGCACCACCGGCACGCCATCCTCGCCAATCGCCAATTTTGCCCGAACGAACTCGCGGCGGCCTTCCTTCTTCTTGTGATCGAACCCGGCCCGCACCTGAAAACGGTGGGCGGAAACATCCTCCAACCCGGCCAATCGCAGCAGAATCGGCCGCGCGATCAACAGGAAGGTCACCAGCACAGCGCCGGGATTGCCGGGCAGGCCGACGACCGGCGTGCGGCCCACCTGGCCCATGGCCACCGGCCGCCCCGGCTTGATCGCCAGCCGCCAGAAATGCAGGTTGCCCCCGGCCTCGACCGCGGCCCGCAAATGGTCTTCCTCGCCGACCGACACGCCGCCCGACGTAAGCAGAAGGTCGTGGCTTTCGGCGGCTTGGGCCAACGCCTTGCCGATGGCCGCCTCGTCGTCGGGCAGGATGCCAAGGTCGCTGACCTTGCAGCCCAATCGCGCGACCGCGCTCATCAACGTATAACGGTTGGCGTCGTAAATGGCGCCCTCGGGCAGGGGCTGGCCGGGATCGCGCACTTCGTCGCCGGAAGAAAACACCGCCACTCTGATAGGCTCGTACACCGCCAGCTCGGTTCGCCCAACGGCGGCGGCAAGGCCGATATCCTGGGGTTTCAACCGCCGCCCGCGCCGCAGCACGACATCGTCCTTACGCACATCCTCGCCGGCATCGCGGCGGTTTGCGCCTTTTTTAATGCCTGGCATGATAACCACGTGCTCGCCATCCTCGCGGCAATCCTCCTGCATCATTACCGTGTCCGGCCCCACGGGCATCGGCGCGCCGGTGAAAATGCGGATCGCCTCGCCGCGCACCGCCGCACGGCCCAGCGGGTGACCCGCCGCCACCCGGCCGGTAACCGGCAGACGGGTTTCATTGTCCGGATCCAGATCGTCGAAAAACACCGCATAGCCGTCGACCGCCGAATTGTCGTGCGGCGGCACATCGACGGCGGCCGTTACATCCTCGGCCAGCAGGTGCCCGCCCGTTTCGGCCAGCGGCAGGCGGGCAATCCCCGCGACAGGCCCGACCCGTTCGGTCAGCATCGCCAGGGCCTCGTCCAGCGGCATCAGCGCCCCGCCATGGGCAAAACAGTCGTCGCTAAGTTGCGCCATTGCGGATCCTGTCCTTCAAACCACAATATTCGATAATGAAATCGGCGATCGCCGGGACTTCGTTCAAATCCAGTTGCGGAATATCCAGCCCGCCGAGGATTTCGTCGCTGACTACCGCGACGATTTTCGGGTCCTGACGGCAGATCAACGGCTTGCCCGTGTCGGAACGATATACTTCGAGCTTGGGATGTTCGTCATTCTTGAAACCCTCGATCATCAGCAGATCGACGGGCGTCATGTGGCTCATCAGGTCGGCCACGGTCGGCTCGGCCTTCTCGCGGATTTCATGCATCAGCGCCCAGCGTTTGCCGCCGGTGATCATCACCTCGGTCGCGCCGGCTTCGCGATGCTCATACGAATCCTTGCCGGGGCGGTCGATTTCGAAATTGTGATGCGCGTGTTTGATCGTGGAGACCGTCAGCCCGCGCCCGACCAGTTCGGGCAAAAGGCGCACCATCAGGGTCGTCTTGCCGCTGCCGCTCCAGCCAGCCAGTCCGAAAATTTGCATGGCGTCATCATTCATTGCCGGGGGGCCGGTCTGTCTCAGCCATCCTCGGCCATATGTTTCAGGCCGGCCCGAAGATAATCGTATCCGGTAACTATGGTTAGCACCGCGGCGATCCATAGCATCGTCTCACCGATGACCGTGGTCGTAATTTCGGGGAGCCAGAAATCCGGCCCCGCCTCGCCAAGAATCAGGAAACCCAGCGCGAACATCTGCACCCCTGTTTTCCACTTGGCGAGATTGCTGACCGGGACGCCGACCTTGATGCCGGCCAGAAATTCGCGCAGGCCCGACACCAGAATCTCGCGGCACAGGATGACCAGGGCCGGCAGAATAACCAACCCGGAAATATTGTCCGACCATACCAGCATGATCAGCAGCGCCGAGACCAGCAGCTTGTCCGCCACCGGATCGAGGAAGCGCCCGAGATTGGATATCTGGCCCATGGAGCGCGCCAGCATCCCGTCGAAATAATCGGTAATGCCCGCCAAGGCAAAAAGGACGAGCATCGCCCAGCGCGCCGCGTCACCTTTGAACCAGAATAGCGTCACGATCAACGGTATCGCGAGAATGCGCGAGATCGTCAGAAGATTGGGCAGGCTGTAAATCATTGTTTTCCGAGCAATGGCGGTGTCAGCAACAGGGTTTCAGGTTGTGGCATTCTAACCATCATCGTGGAAATGGCTATAAATTTTCCGGGCCACGGTGCGACTAATGCCGCCAACCGCCTCCAGATCGTCGAGACCCGCCTGACCGACGGCCTTGCCTGACCCGAAATGCCGCAGCAGAGCGCGCTTGCGCGCTGCCCCGATGCCGGGGATTTCATCCAGCGGCGACGCGGAAATTCCCTTGGTCCGCCGCGTGCGGTGCACGCCGATCGCAAAGCGGTGGGATTCATCTCGCAGGCGTTGCAGGAAATAGAGTACGGGGTCGCGGGGCTCCAGCATGAACGAGGCGCGGTCCGGGCGGAAAAACCGTTCGCGGCCGGCATCGCGGTCGGGCCCCTTGGCGATGGCCAGCAGTTCCACGTCTTCTATGCCCAACGCCTCCAGGGCTTCTCGCGCCGCCGTCAGCTGGCCCTGCCCACCGTCGATTATCACCAGATCCGGCCAGCTACCATCCTCGCGGTCGGGGTCCTCCTTCAGCGCGCGGGCAAAGCGCCGGCCCAACATCTCGCGCATCATCGCGTAATCGTCGCCGGCCGAGGCCTCGCCCTCCTCGCCGCCGGCCGTTCGGATATTGAACTTCCTGTAGGCGCCCTTGTTCAGCCCTTCCGCTCCAGCGACAATCATCGCACCGACCGCGTCCGACCCCTGGATATGGCTATTGTCATAAACTTCGATCCGCTCCGGCGGGGCCTCCAACTCCAGCACGGCCGCCAGCCCGTCCAGCAGCCGGCGCTGGGACGCGCTTTCCGACATGCGCCGCGCCAGCGCCTGGCGCGCATTGGCCAGCGCATGTTCCACGGGTTTGCGGAACCGGCCGCGCTGGGGGGTAAGAATTTTCACCTTGTGTCCCGCATTGATCGTCAGGGCCTCGGCCAGCAAATCCGCCTCGGCGGGCTCGATGCTGGCAAGCACTCGACCGGGCGCCGGCCGGCCGTCATAGAACTGGCCGATGAAGGCGGACATGATTTCGGCCGCCTCGGCGTTACGGTCGTGGCTTGGGTAATAAGCCCGGTTGCCGTGATTGCGGCCGTCCCTGAAGAAAAATATCTGAATGCAGGACTGGCCGCCCTCCTGAGCCAGCGAGACCACATCGGCGTTACCGATGCCCAGCGGGTTTATGTCCTGGTGCGACTGGACCATGGTCAGCGCCTGGATGCGGTCGCGCAGGGCGCCCGCGCGCTCGAATTCCAGGCTGTCGCTCGCCTCTTGCATCTGGCCGGCAAGTTCCTCCTGTACCGCGTGCGATCGCCCAACCAGGAATTCGTGAGCCAGGCGGACCAGCGCGCCATATTCCGCTTCGTCGATCCGCCCGACGCAAGGCGCGCTGCAGCGTTTGATCTGGTATTGCAGGCAGGGCCGCGTGCGGCTGGCGAAGATCGAATCCGAACAGTTGCGCAGCAGGAAGGCGCGCTGCAGGGCGGTGATCGTACGGTTCACCGCGCCGGCCGATGCGAACGGGCCGTAATATTTGCCTTTCCGCTTGTGCGCGCCGCGATGCTTGATCAGTTGCGGGAAGCCGTGATCGGCCGCGATCAGGATGTCGGCGAAAGACTTGTCGTCGCGCAGCAGGATGTTGTAATGCGGTTTCAGCGTCTTGATCAGGTTCGCTTCAAGAAGTAGCGCCTCGACCTCGGTGTGGGTGGTGACGATCTCCATCTCTATGGTCTCGGCGACCATGCGTTGCAGCCGCACGGGCAGGCGGCCTGCGTTCGCATAGGTTGCCACGCGTTTTTTCAGATTGCGGGCCTTGCCCACATACAGAACTTTGCCGCGCGCGCCCAGCATGCGGTATACGCCGGGACTGCCGGGCATGGTCTTCAGCTTGCCGCGAATCAGGGCCACGCCGGCGGCAAGACTGACCGCCGCCAGCTCCGCGACCACCTGTTCGTTTTGCTGATCTGTCGCGTTGCTATCCATTGCGCCTTACTTTGGGGCCGCTGCATGTTCCGTCAATGGCGGGGACGCCATTAGTATAAGTAAACAATCTATTAACGGGTTGGAAATTCAGGCCTTTATCAATCAATCCACGACTCCTGTGGATAAGTCTGTCGACAACTTCGCGACTCGGGGCGTGGCCCGAAGGAATCTCACAGATTCGCTAGCATTGCACAAAAAATAGGCACGCAATCTAACTAATTGAAAATTAACAGTTAACCATTGCATGCACAAGTGCAGTTGCACTTGGCGGATGAAATCGAATCGGGCGAAACCGGAGAAAACGAGTCGTTACGGCGGCTGTGCAAAAATATTCCCGGTTCGTTCGCAAAATACCTCAATAAGCATAACCGGTTATTTCTGAAAAACAGGTCGGTCAATCATATTCAGACCTATTCAAATGGAACAAAACCGCGCGATGGCTGGGCCCAGCCCAGATGTTCGCCGCCGTCCAGTGCGATCATCTGGCCGGTCATGGAACGTGCGGCCAGGATATAGCGAACGCCGGCGGCGATCTCTTCCGGGGTGGCGCCATGTTGCAGCGGGGTCGCATCCCACTGCATGCGGAAATGGTCTTCGTTCTGCCGCTCGCTCTTCAATGTCGGTCCCGGGCCGATTCCGTTGACCCGGATGCGCGGCGCCAGGGCCAGGGCCAGGGTCTGGGTCAATGCCCACAACCCGGCCTTCGACAACGTATAGGTTACAAAGTAGGGGGTGAGGTTCCAGACACGCTGGTCCAGCAAATTGACGATGACGCCTTCCGTCTCGTCCGGCAGGGCGCGCGCCATGCTTTGGGATAAAAGGAACGGGGCGCGCAGATTAGCCTCCATATGGATGTCCCAGCTTTCCCGCGTCGACTTGTCCCATACATCGAATTCAAACCGCGACGCATTGTTCACCAGAACCCCAACTGGCCCCAGCGCCTCGGCCGCGCGGTCGATCAGGCTTTCGGTTTCTTCCTCGCGCCCAAGGTCGGCCGCCAGGGTCGCGGCGCGTCGCCCCATTCCGCGAATAATCGCCGCCAGTTCCTCCGCCGCCTCGCCCGACTGGTTATAGTGGATCGCCAGATCGAAGCCTTGTTCCGCCAGGTCCAGCGCTATGGCGCGGCCGATGCGGTGCGCCGCGCCCGTGACCAGGGCCGTGCGCGGGATGGAACTTGCCGGGGCCGCGCCGTTGCTCAAGACGCCGCCTCCCCGTCGCGTGAAATCGCATAACGCAGCACCATGTCGCGCAGGGTCACCATGCCCTGGATCTGCCGGTCGCCACCCAGCACCAGCGCGCGGTTGAGCCCGATGCGCACCAGCAGCCGGATCGCGTAGCGGAGATCCATCCCCGGATCGACATAGACGACGGGTTTGCTCATCACCTCATAGACCTGCACCCGGTCGAAGGAGAGGTTTTCCGCAACCACCTTGCGGGCGATGTCGTTGACCACGATCACGCCGTATTCGTCCTTCTCGTCCCGGCGGTCCACGACCAGCGAGCTCACATTCTCGCGCGTCATTTTTTCCATCGCCTCGCGCACCGTGGCCATGCTGTCGACGGTGTGCAGGTCGCGGGCCATGACCTCGGCGACCTTGATATAGGGTTCCTGTTTCATATCTGCTCTTCGATCTCTTGTGTCAGGGTTTCCATCTGCGACGACAGGCCGACGGCATCCTCGATACCGACCTGGAACGCGATCCCGCTGCCCGGCTGTTTGTCGAATTTACCCGTTGCGGCGATGGTCTCGAGAATATCGCGGCTCAGGGGTTCGGCCACCAGAAAAAGCAGCAGGTCCCTCTGTACCGCCAGATCGAGCCCCAGAAAAGTTTTCTCTGGTTTCAGCCCCTCGCCGCGGGCGCTGGTGATAACCGTACAGCCCGTGGCGCCGGCCTCGCGCGCGGCGGTCAGTATATTCTCCGTATGGGCGTCGTCCACCAGCGCCATGATCAGTTTGAACTTCATCGTTCACTCCCATTGTTGTCCGGGGCTTATACCAAGGCTCGTTGATAATGACCCATTATCAACGAGCCTTGGTATTACGTTTCCGTCGCTTCTTCTTCCAGGCGGACAGTTCAGCGTACCCCAATACGGAAATCATCGGAAACAGGCTTGCAAAGGCGATCAGCCCGAAGCCGTCGATCACCGGGCTGCGGCCCGGTATGGTCGATGCCAGGCCCAGGCCCAGCGCGGTAACCAGCGGCACGGTTACGGTCGATGTGGTGACGCCGCCCGAATCGTAGGCCAGCGGCACGATGCTACCGGCCACGCGCACCGCTCGCCAGGTTTGCAGGATCAACGCCGCATAACCGGCGATGATATACCAGTGCAGCGGCGTGCCGGTGACGATGCGCAATGTGCCCAGGGACACACCGACGGCGACGCCCAGCGCCACCGTAATTCGCAATCCCCAAACCGAGATGGCGCCGCCCGAGACTTGGTTCGCCTTGACAGCGACCGCCATCAGCGCCGGCTCGGCGATAGTCGTGGCGAAACCGATGGCGAAGGCGAAGGCGTATACCCAGCCATAGTCACGCCAATCGGCGCCGGCTGCCTCGACGCCGAGAAACTGGGGGTCGGTAAGCTGTTTCGCCATGGTCTCGCCGACCGGGAACAGCGCTTCCTGCAGTCCCACCAGAAACAGCGTCAGGCCAAGTAGCACATACAGAAAACCGGTGACGATGCGCTGCAGGTTGGCGGGCTTCTTGCGGATCACCACGATCTGGAAAAAGGCTAGGATCGAGACGATCGGCAACACGTCCAGCATCGTTGCCACGCCTATGTCCGACAGATGCAGCAGCAGGTTCATTGCACAGCCATCCCGTATAACAACACGAAGATCATCGGGAACATGCTGGCAAAGGCGATCAGCCCGAAGCCGTCGGTCAGCGGGTTGCGCCCGCGAATGGTCGAGGCCAGCCCGACGCCCAGCGCGGTAACCAGCGGCACGGTGACGGTCGATGTCGTCACGCCGCCCGAATCGTAGGCCACGCCGATGATTTCCGGTGGCGCCAGGAAGGTCAGGATCACCACGATGATATAGCCGCCGATGATCAGCACATGCACCGGCCAGCCCTTGAGGATGCGGAACACCCCCAGCACCAGCGATGCTCCGACCGAAACCGCCACCGTCATGCGCAGCCAGTAGGCATAAGACGCCCGCGCCGCCTCGTCATGGGCGACCACGCCGGCCTCGGCCATGACCTTCGCCGCTTCGGCCGCGACCGCGATCAGGGCCGGCTCGGCCGCCGTCGTGCCGAAGCCCAGGCAGAAGGCGAAGGCCAGCAGCCAGAACAGGCTGCCCTTGCGGGCGAAAGCCTGGGCCATCGCCTCGCCGATCGGAAACAGTCCCATCTCGAGACCCTGAATAAACAGCGTCAACCCCAGCATCACCATTACGACGCCGACGATTACCCGCTCCAGATCCGGGAAGGGTTGCTGCAAAACGAAAACCTGAAAAAAGAAGATGACCAGCACAATGGGCGCAAGGTCCCGCAGGCTTCCAAGGATCAGGCGTAGGAGGGGATAAAGTCCCGCAAGCATGCGGCGGCACCTATCGGTCGGGTCAATGGATCAAAACGACTCGTCCCTTAATGTTTACCGACAAGCTACCCTTTCGGCAACCGCCACAATGCCTTAAACAACATTACAATGAATTCGCCGGGCACCCTCGTGGTTCGCCGGCGCGCATTTTGGTCAGGCGGGCAAGCAGGTCGTCCCGCAGTTTTTTCGCATAGGCCTTGTCCCCGCTTGTCGATTGGGGCGCCAGTCGGTCCTTCAGCCAGACTTCCGCTTCCTTTTCCTTGCCGGCCTGTACCATGTTCAGGAATACCGTAACCACGGCGCCCGCGACATCCTGTAGTGGCGCCCGGGGGTCGTCGTTTTCCAGCGCCTCGCTTGCCCGTTCCTCGAAGGAGCCGGGGAACCTGGTGCAGGCCTCGACGATTTCCGATCCCTGCAATGTGAAAATGGCATTCAGCCGCGGTGAACAGTTGCGGCATAGATCCATGTAGAATTCCCATCCCGGCACGGTGGTGACAAATTCCGGCGCGCCGTCCTTATCGATATCCGCGATACCCTCGATCGTCGTGCCGCCCAGCGCGCCGACATTGACCCAGACCGGTCCGGCCTCGCGCACCATCAATGTGCTGGTCTGGGCGCACTCGGCGCAAGTGCCGGCTTCCCAGCTGGTTACGGCCACCATCGGGTCCGCGCCGGGCCCCTCGGAAACAACATCCATGATCTCGAAGCCGTAGGTTTCTTCCTCGTACACCCACAATGACTTTACGCGCCCATCGCTTTCGAGCCGGAAGGCCTCCAGACCGGCCTTGTCGATCTGTGACAGGTTGGCGCCACCGCAGGGTATCCGCAGCCAAACCTGCAGCCTGTATTTCCCGCCGTCCGCGGCCGTCATGTCCTTCGCCTCGCCCGGCCAATAGCCCTGGGCGGCCAGCTTGCTGTCATGCCCCGGATAAAGCGTGCGAATCCGGTTGATCTTTTGCAGTAGCTCCACCCATTTTTTTCGCGTGTTGTGCCGGTTTGGCAGTTTGTCGATCAGGGCGGCCAACTCCTCGCTGGCGGCAAGCCGCTCGCCAAGCACGAAATGCGTCATTGGCGCGACCAGCAAGGCCCGCGGTGTCTTGATCGCCGCCTTGGCGAAGGCGACACCGTCCCCGAGACCGAGCTCCCTTGACTTGTCGTGCAGTTCGGTCAGATCCGCGCTGTTGGCCGAGAGGCAGGCGCCTTGCAATTTCTTGTGCGTATCGGCGATTGCCGGCGAGGATATAAAAACCAGCCCGAACAGGGCCAGGGGCAGGAGTTTTTTCGTCATGAGGCAAGCTTCCCTTATCATTATGGTCCGGTCAGGGTTCCGCGTTTGGCCGGCTGCCCCATTTAACGCCCGCGAGTCTTATTTTTTCCTTTACCCCGGCCCGATTTTCCGCGGGCGCCGCGCCGGGGCTGCAGGGCCTTGTCCAGGCCTGCGATCTCGGCGGCGATGGCCGGGTTGATCGGGGCGGCGTTGGCGGGCATGTCCAGGTCCAGGGCCTCCAGGCGCTTTATTTCATCGCGCAGACTCGCCGCGGTCTCGAACTCCAGGTCGGCGGCGGCGGCGCGCATGCGCTCTTCCAGCTTTGCGATATAGCTTTTCAGGTCGACGCCCACGAGGTGTGGCATGCCAACGTCCCCGGTCGAGACCGTCACATGGTCGCGCTCGTAGACGCTGCCCAGAATATCGGCGATCTTGTTGCGCACCGATTCCGGCGTAATTCCGTTGGCGGCGTTCCAGGCCTGCTGTTTCTCGCGCCGGCGCTCGGTTTCCTCGATGGCGTAAGTCAGCGAGCCGGTCATTTTGTCGGCGTAGAGGATCACACGGCCGTCGATATTGCGCGCGGCGCGGCCGATGGTCTGGACCAGCGAGGTGCGGCTGCGCAGGAAGCCCTCCTTGTCGGCGTCCAGAATCGCGACCAGCGCGCATTCGGGTATATCCAGCCCCTCGCGCAGCAGGTTGATGCCGACCAGGATATCGAAGGCGCCGAGGCGAAGGTCGCGGATAATCTCGATGCGCTCCAGCGTGTCGATGTCGGAATGCAGGTAGCGCACCTTTAGTCCTGCCTCGACCATATAGTCGGTCAGATCCTCGGCCATGCGTTTGGTCAGCGTGGTGACCAGCACGCGCTGGCTCAACTCCGCGCAGGTGCGGCATTCGGCCAGCAGGTCGTCCACCTGACTCTCGATCGGGCGGATGATGCAGACCGGATCGATCAGGCCAGTGGGGCGGACCACCTGTTCGATGAAGACGCCGCCGGTGCGTTCCATCTCCCACGGGCCTGGCGTCGCCGAGACATAGACCGTCTGGGGCCGCATGCGGTTCCATTCGTCGAATGTCAGCGGCCGGTTGTCGACGCAGGACGGCAGCCGGAAGCCGTATTCCGCCAGGATCGATTTGCGGGCGTAGTCACCGCGCGCCATGCCGCCGACCTGCGGCACCGTGACATGGCTTTCATCGGCGAACAGCAGCATGTTCTTTGGCAGATATTCGAACAGGGTCGGCGGCGGTTCGCCGGGCTCGCGGCCGGTCAAGTGGCGCGAGTAGTTCTCGATGCCGGGGCAAGACCCCGTCGCCTCGATCATTTCCAGGTCGAAGGTGGTGCGCTGCTCGATGCGCTGCGCCTCCAGCAATTTATTCTGGTCGTGCAACTCCGTCAGCCGCTTCTTGAGTTCGATCTTTATGGTCCGCATTGCCTGTATCAGGGTCGGGCGCGGCGTCACGTGATGGCTGTTGGCATAAACCCGCACCGCCTCCAGCGCGGCCATCTTCTCGCCGGTAAGCGGGTCGAACTCGTGGATCGCCTCGATCTCGTCGCCGAACAGCATGATCCGCCAGGCGCGGTCCTCGTAATGGGCCGGGAAAATCTCGATGGTGTCGCCGCGCACGCGAAACATCCCGCGCACGAAGTTCGTGTCGTTGCGCTTGTATTGCAGCTCAACCAGGCCCGACAGCAGGTCGCCGCGGGCCATGTGGCCGCCAACCTCCAGCGGGATGGTCATTTCAGAATAGGTTTCGGGCGAGCCGATGCCGTAGATGCAGGATACGCTGGCCACGATGATGACGTCGTCGCGCTCGAACAGGGCGCGGGTGGCGGAATGGCGCATGCGGTCGATCTGCTCGTTGCGCGAGGATTCCTTTTCGACGAAGGTGTCGGTCCGCGCGACGTAGGCTTCCGGCTGGTAGTAGTCGTAGTAGGAGACGAAATACTCCACCGCGTTGTTGGGGAAAAAGCTCTTCATCTCGCCATAGAGCTGGGCCGCCAGCGTCTTGTTGGGCGCCAGTATCAGCGCCGGGCGCTGGGTGTGCTGGATGACCTGGGCGGCGGTGAAGGTCTTGCCCGATCCGGTCACACCCAACAGCACCTGGTCGCGCTCGCCGTTATCTATCCCCGCCACCAGTTCCGCGATCGCCTTCGGCTGGTCGCCTGCCGGCTGGTAGTCAGAGACCAGTTCGAACGCCACCCCGCCCTCGGACCGGGGGCGCAGGGGTTGGTTTGGAGCTTCCGCCAGTTCGGTCATGCCACGCAATATAGTCTCCTTTCGCCGCCGCGTCACCGGCGCGTGGTCTGTTCCGGGGGGTATTCCGATCGGCCGCACCAACATCGCCGCCGTCGCCACACGCGCGCTTTCGTATTCTGGCGCGTTGCCACGTCACGCGGAATTTCCGTTCAGCCGGACATCGCGGGAGCCTCCGCGCGGTCGCGACGTTATGAATACCAATGGCGTGGCCGCCTTCCGATCAGCCTTTCCCCGTTCTATTGATGCGGTTGTTTTTAGGGAAATTTCACTATGTGAGCTCACCTGTACAGCCAAACTCTCCCTCTCCCTCTCCCACTAAAGGGCAGCCCAATATGATTAACTATAAATTAGTAATCACTATTTAAAGTACGGTTTTCCGAGAAAAGCCCTAACGGCATATCTCGTATTTGAAATTTGGTCGAGTTAGTGTATCAGGAGAGTTAGATGTCAGAGCAATTCGTGGAAGTGAAGCCGGGTAACGGGTTATTCGGGTTTGTATCCAATTGGAAGATCAGGGGTCGCTTGATTTTCGGCTTCTTTTGGGTATTCGTGGTGATGGCGGCGATTGTCGGCATCACTTACGATATGGTGGGCGGTGTGAAGACGCGTATCGACCGCATCGATAATTTGCGCGTGCCGACGGCCTTTGCCAGTGGCAAGATGACCGAAAACCTCCAGGCGTCGCTGGCCTCGCTTCGCGGCTGGATGCTGACGGGCAATCCCTCCTTCAAGATCGAACGCGCCGCGAAGTGGGTGGATATCGATCGCCAGAGCGCGGCCATGGATGAGCTGTCCAAGACCTGGACCAACCCTGAGAATGTCAATAGTTGGGCCGAGTTCAAAGGGGTTCTCTCCGAATTCCGCGACGCCCAACAACAGGTTGAGAATATTGCGAACACCGTTGACGAGCAGCCGGCGACGAAAATCCTGCTGGAACAGGCGGCGCCGCGCGGCGCGATCCTGGCCGACGAGATCACCAAAATGATCGATATCGAGGCGGCTTATTCGCTGGATGCGGTGCACAAGACCAACATCGTGTCGGAACTGCGCAGCGTGATCGGTTATGGCGGCATGATCCACCAGTTCAAGAACTACGTTTTGCGCCAGGACCGGCCCCGTATCGCCAAGGTTGAGGCCAAGCTGGCCGCGGCCCGCGACGATATCGCACGCTATCGCGCATTCCCGCTAAGTGACGCGGAAGCCGAGGCGCTGCGCAATATCGAATCGGTGGTCGACGCCTATGCGGCCGGCCTGCGTCAGGCGGTATCGCTGGCCAATGGCGGTTACACCGCCGAGGGCATCGACGGCCAGGTCAAGGTCAGCGACGGCCCGGCGCTGCAGGGTCTTGCGACCCTGGACGACGAAACCGCGGTCGGCCTGTTTGGCCGCCAGCGTGTCCTGACCGAGCTTCGCGACGCCGTTGGTTATGGCGGCATGATCCACCACTTCAAGAACTATGTGCTGCGCCAGGACGACCCGCGCATTGCCAAGGTCGAGGCCAGTATCGCCAACGCCAGGCATTCCATCGAGCAGTACCGTACCTTCGGGCTGACACCGGAAGAGCAAGCCGCGGTCACCGAAGTTGAATCGGTGGTCGATGCCTATGCGGCCGCCTTGAAAAAAGCGGTTCAGATGGCTGGCCAGGGCAATACGGCGAAACAGATCGACCGTGCCGTCAAGATCGACGACGGCCCGGCGATCAAGGGTCTCGATACCCTGCAGAAAGCCGTCATTGCGGCCATTAGCGACACTGGCGAGGCCGCGCGGATGCAGTCCTACACCAGTGACGACCGCAAGCGCCTGCTGGCCATGATGGCCGACCTGCGCGGTACGCTGGGTCTGGGCCTGGCCAATATCCGCGCCTATCTGCTGACCGGTGACGAGAGCTTCAAGACAAAGTTCGACGTGCTGTGGGCCAAGAACGATGCCCGCTTCGCCGACTTGCAAAAGGCGGCTTATCTGTTGACGGCGGAACAGGCGGCGTCCTTCGAGAAGTTCTCGTCGGCGCGTGGCGAGTTCTCGCCGCTGGCGGCGGAGATGTTCGCGATCCGCGGTTCCGACCAGTGGAACATGGCCAACTACCTGCTGGTCACCGAGGCCGCGCCGCGGGCCGGCAAGCTGCTGACCATCCTGTCAGGCGAGAAACAGGCCGACGGCAGCCGCCAGGGCGGAATGTCGGGCAACCAGCGCAAACTGCTGACCGACGATGCCTACGATGCACTGTCTGAGGCCGACAACTTGCTGACGCTGCTCATCATACTGCTGTTCGGTGGTATGGTATTGTCGGGCGTGGTCGTGTGGGGAACCTCCCGCTCCATCGTCAACCCGATCGTCGCCATGACCTCGGCGATGCAGCAGTTGGCCGGTGGCGACAAGACCACCGTTATCACGGCCACCGACAAGGCCGACGAAATCGGCGACATGGCCCGCGCGGTTCTCGTGTTCAAGGACAACATGATCGAGAACGAGAAACTTCAGGCGGCCCAGGAAGCCGAGCAGAAGGCCCGTGTCGAGCGAGCCGGACGCGTGGATGAGATGATCAGCGCCTTCGACGGCCAGGTCAGCGATATCCTGGGCACGGTGTCTTCGGCGGCGACCGAACTGGAGCAGACGGCCCAATCGCTGTCGTCCACCGCCGAGCAGGCCAGTGGCCAGGCGGCGTCGGTGGCGACCGCCTCCAACCAGGCGACCGCCAATGTCCAGACCGTCGCCACCGCGGCCGAGGAGTTAAGCGCCTCGATCGCGGAGATCGGGCGTCAGGTCAACCAGTCGGCCAAAATCGCCCAGAACGCGGCGGACGAGGCCGAGGCCACCAACGAGACCGTCCAGGGCCTGGCCGAGGCCGCCAGCAGGATCGGCGAGGTCGTAAATCTGATCAACGACATTGCCGGCCAGACCAACCTGCTGGCGCTCAACGCGACCATCGAGGCCGCGCGTGCCGGCGAGGCTGGTAAAGGCTTCGCCGTGGTTGCCCAGGAGGTCAAGAACCTGGCCAACCAGACCGCCAAGGCGACCGAGGAAATCTCGTCCCAGATCGGCGCGATCCAGGAAGAGACCAATGGCGCGGTGACCGCGATCGAGCGGATCCGCACCATTATCTCGGAGGTCAACGACATCGCCACCACGATCGCCTCGGCGGTCGAGGAGCAGGGTGTCTCCACGCAGGAAATCGCGCGGAACGTCCAGCAGGCGGCGGCCGGCACCCAGGAGGTCAACTCCAACATCGGTGGTGTCACCGAGGCGGCCAACCAGACCGGCGGCGCCGCCACCCAGGTGCTGTCGTCCTCGGGCGAGTTGTCCCGCCAGGCGGAAATGCTGCGCAGCCAGGTCGATAGTTTCCTGAGCGACGTGAAAGCCGCATAAGACAAACCAAACCACCGCCCGCGGCGCATTTGCCGCGGGCAATATCCAGACGAAGAGCGGGCCGGATTATTTCCGGCCCGTTTTTTGTCGTCGGGGCAGCCGATCCCCATTGTCGGGTTGGGTAGCTTGATCTAACGTCGCACACCATGTCGCACAAGCTGCCGTCGCACAACCTCGCTTGGGTTTTTCTGGCCCTAGCTTCGATGTTCTGGGCCGGGAATATCGTGCTGGCGCGCGCGCTGCATGCCGACATTCCGCCGATCGCGCTGAATTTCTGGCGTTGGGCGGTGGCGCTGGCCATCATGCTGCCCTTCACCGTTGGCCTGGTGCGCGCGCAATGGCCGGCGGTGCGGCGGGAATGGCGTTATCTGGCACTGCTGGGCTTCACCGGCATGGCGGCCTTCCATTCGCTGCAATATACCGCCCTCAACCTGACAACCGCGGTCAACGTATCGCTGATCCTGGCGATCACCCCGGTCGCCATTCCCATCATGGCCTGGATGTTCTGGGGCGACCGCATGACCCCGCGCCAGGGGGCCGGGATATTGCTGTCCTTCGTCGGTGTTGCCGTGATCGTCACGCGGGGCGACCCGATGGCGGTGCTGTCGCGTGGGCTGGCGCCGGGCGACCTGGTGGAGGTCGCCGCGATGATCCTGTGGTCGCTCTACTCGACCCTGGTGCGCTGGCGGCCGCCGGATCTGCATCCCAATACCATGCTGGTCTGCAGCATGGCCCCGGCGGTATTGTTCATTCTGCCGGCCTATCTGTGGGAGACTGCGAATGTCCGCGCGATGCCGCTGGACTGGCAGTCGCTGGCGATGATCGCCTATGTGTCGCTGATGGCCTCGGTCGCGGCCTTCATCTTCTTCAACCGAGCGGTGGAGGTGGTGGGGCCGACCAGGGCCGGGCTGTTCATCCACCTGATTCCGATGTTCGCAACGGGCGCCGCCGTGGCCTTCCTTGGCGAACGGGTTTTCTACTATCACGGAGCGGGCGCGGCCACCATTGCGATGGGGCTGTATCTAACGACGACGACGGGTCGGAAGACTAAAAGCATGGAGGCATGATTCCAGCGGCATCCTCTATCCGCGAAAATAGCGATTTGGGCCTCTTTGCCCGTTGAAAGCGTTCGCCTCCGGGGCTAGTGTGCCGCCGTCTACACTTCCAATCGCCAAACTCCGGGAAACTCCATCATGGCCTTCATCGCCGACCGTTTGTCACGCATCAAGCCCTCGCCCACCATTGCCGTTTCCACCAAGGCGGCGGAGCTGAAATCCGCCGGGGCGGACGTCATCGGCCTCGGCGCGGGCGAACCCGACTTCGATACGCCGGAACATATCAAGCAGGCCGCCACCGCGGCGATGGCCGCCGGCAAGACCAAATACGCACCCGTCGCCGGCATCCCTGAACTGCGTCGCGCCATCTGCGACAAGTTCAAGCGCGATAACGGTCTGACCTATACGCCAGACCAGATCACGGTCAATTGCGGCGGCAAGCAGAGCATCTACAATGCTCTGATGGCATCGCTGAACCCTGGCGACGAGGTGATTATTCCGGCGCCATACTGGGTCAGCTATCCCGACATCACGCTGCTGGCCGAGGGCGAGCCGGTGATCGTGGACTGCCCGGAAAGCGCCAACTTCAAGATGACTCCCGCGGCTCTGGAGGCCGCGATCACACCGAAGACCAAGTGGCTGATTCTGAACTCGCCGTCCAACCCCACGGGCGCGGCCTATACGCGGGCCGATATGGTGGCGCTGGGCGAGGTTTTGAAGAAGCACCCCCATGTCTGGGTGATGACCGATGACATCTACGAGTTCATCGTCTATGACGATTTCGAATTCACCACCTTCGCCCAGGCCGTGCCGGAGATGTATGACCGTACGCTGACGCTGAACGGGCTTTCCAAGGCCTATTGCATGACCGGCTGGCGCGTTGGCTACGCGGCGGGCCCGGTGGATATCATTAAGGCGATGAACAAGATCCAGTCGCAGTCGACCACCGGCACCTCGACGATCAGCCAGTGGGCCTCGGTCGCGGCGCTGGACGGCGACCATTCCTTTATTCCCGAGCATAACAAGGTGTTCAAGGACCGCCGCGATCTGGTGGTTTCCATGCTGAACCAGGCCACCGGGTTGACCTGCGCGACGCCCGAGGGCGCGTTCTATGTCTATCCGTCCTGCGCCGGCGCGATGGGCAAGACGACACCGGAAGGCAAGCTGCTGAAAACCGATGAGGATTTCGTGACCTACCTGCTGGAAACCGAGGGCGTTGCGGCGGTGCATGGCGAGGCCTTTGGCCTCAGCCCGCATTTTCGCATTTCCTACGCCACCTCGACCGATCTGCTGGAAGACGCCTGCCAGAGAATTCAGCGCGCCTGTGCCGCGTTGAGCTGAGGATCGCCGCATGAAAATAGCGATCTTGGGGGCCGGCGGTGTTGGCGGGTATTTCGGCGCCAAACTGGCGCAATCCGGCGCGGACGTTACCTTCGTCGCCCGCGGCGCGCATGGCGCCGCGATCCGCGAAAAGGGCTTGCGGGTTTACAGCCCGAACGGCGACATACTGGTGCACCCCGCCAAGGCGGTCAGCGACCCGACCATGATCGGCAAGGTCGATGTGGTGATGTTCTGCGTCAAACTGTGGGATGTTGAATCGGCAGCCGAGGCGTGCAAGCCGCTGATCGGGCCGGAAACGGCGGTGATTTGCTTCCAGAACGGCGTCGATGCCGAAGAGCGGGTCGCCGCGGTGCTGGGGGACAATCACGCGGTCGGTGGCGTCGCCGGGATCGCCGCCTTGATTGAGGAGCCCGGCGTGATTCGCCATACCGGCACCATGGCCTGGTTGAAATATGGCGAGCTGGACCGGCGCGCCAGTCCGCGTCTCGAGGCCTTCCACGCCGCCTGCAAGAAGGCCGGTTTCGAGGCCACCCTTTCGCCCGACATCACCGTCGATATCTGGCGCAAGTTCGCCTTTCTGGCGCCGCTGGCCGGCGCCACCGCGACAACCCGCATGCCGATCGGGCCGATCCTGGCCGATGCGGATACCCGCCGGCTGTTCGCCGATCTGATCGCCGAAACCGTCGCCGTCGGGCGCGCCAGGGGGGCGCGACTGGAGGACGGCATCGAGGACAAGCAGATGGCCTTCGCCGAAAGCCTGCCCGGTGAAATGAAGGCGTCGATGCTGGGCGACCTGGAACGCGGCAACCGTCTGGAACTGGAATGGTTGACCGGCGCGGTGGTGCGCCTGGGCCGCGAATTTGGCGTATCTACCCCGGTCAGCGATACGGTATACACCGTCCTGAAGCTGCACGCGGAAGGCCGCGCGGGTTAAAGCCCCGACCTCTAAAATCTGAAAACAACCCCATGCACGGATGGTTTCTGCGGTTTTTTGCCCGGTATTATGGAAAATATCGATCGGAAACTTGTCATATGCGCGTGTAATCGATATTTTTCTTATGTATGGTTATTGATTTTGGAGTCCAGAAAATACCCCTCTTTAAATTATTATGTATTCATAAGTTCCAGACCGCGACCCTTTGACCTCGACCGCCCGGCGCTCCGCGAAACCCCATCGAATGGGCCTTAATCAGCGAGCCTCGCTATTACCCAGTTCGGACCGCGCTATGATGTTGCGCTGGATTTCCGACGAACCCTCGAAGATGCGCAATATCCGGGCATCCCGCACGTAACGTTCCAGCGGCAGGCCGCCTGTATAGCCATAACCGCCGTGGATTTGCAGCGCCTGGTCGGTAATTCGGTGTACCGCCTCCGATGCGAACAGCTTGGCCATCGCGGCCTCGCGGGTGAAACGCTCGCCTGTTTCACGCAGCGCCGCCGCCCTGAGGGTCATCAGGCGCGCCGCCTCCAGCTCCGTCTTCATGTCGGCCAGCATGAATTGTATCGCCTGGAAGTCGGCCAGCGGCTGGCCCGATATCTTTCTCTCCCGCACCCAGCCCAGCGCCGCCTCCAGCGCCGCGCGCGCGATGCCGCAGGCCGTTGCCGCGATCTCGACGCGGCCGCCGTCCAGCACCCGCATGGCGGTGCGAAACCCGCTGCCTTCCTCGCCGATCAGGTTTTCGGCCGGCAGCAGGCAATCGAAGCGCAGTTCGTATATGCGGCTGGCGCGGATGCCCATGGTGTCCTCGGCCGCGCCTACCTCGAAGCCGGGTGTTCCCGCTTCGACGACGAAGGCCGAAATGCCGCGATAGCCGGCGGTGGGGTTGGTCTTTGCGAAGACGGTGATGAAGTCGGCGAAACCGCCATTGGTGATAAAATGCTTGGTCCCTTGCAGGCGATAGCCGTCCCCCTCGCGCACCGCCTGCATCGACATGTCGGCGGGGTCCGAACCCGCGCCCGGTTCGGTCAATGCGAAGGCCCCGAGTTTACGGCCGGCCGCGGCGTCCGGTAGCCAGCGCCGGCGCATCGCCTCGCCGCCGCCCAGCAGGATTGTGTCGGTGGCCAGAAAATGCGCGGTCACTGTGGATGCCGTCGCCGCGCAGGCCGCCGCAATTTCCTCCACCGCCAGCGCCAACCCGGTCGCCGGCGCGCCCGTGCCACCGTATTCGGTGGGCAGATTCAGCCCCATGGCGCCGAATTCCGCCAGCAGTTTGATATGGCCTTCCGGAAAGGCGGCATCCTGGTCGGCGCGCGCCGCGATCGGCGCCAGGCATGTTTCGGCGAAACGGCGGGTGGCGTCCCGCAGCGCCGCATCGTCCTCGCTGATTTCAAAATTCATCAGATAACGCCATCGCGGCGTAGCGCGGCAATTTCGTCGGCGTCCAGGAAGGCGCCCAGCACCTCGTTGGTGTGCTGTCCCAGCGTTGGCGGCGGAGCGATCGGGCCCTGGGGCCATTGCGAAAAGCGCACCGGCTGACGAACCAATGGAATTTCGCCGACCGTCGGGTGATCGACGGTCGTGACGAGCCCCCTCGCAGCGACATGCTCGCTCGCCAGGGCCTCGGCCACGGACAGGATCGGCGATGCCGGGACGCCGGCCTCGTCCAGTGTCTGGACGACCTCGTCGACCGTCCGTTCGCCGGTCCAGGCTGTAACCAGAACCCGCAATGCGGGCTCATGCCCGGTTCGCGCGGTGTCGGTGGCAAACCGCGGGTCCGTCATAAGTTCAGGCCGGCCCATCGCGCCGCAGAATTTGGCGAACAGCGCGTCGTTGCCAACCGCAATAACGACATAGCCGTCATGGCAAGGATAGCTGTCGAAGGGCGTCGAGATCGGGTGGCGGTTACCTGTCCGTGTCGGGTTGGCGCCGGCAAACAGTTGCAGGCTCAACGGTGTCACCATCATCGAGATCAGCGAATCCGTCATGGCGATGTCCAGATGCTGCCCCTTGCCGGTGCGGTCGCGGTGACGAATGGCGGCAAGGATAGACCAGCAGGCGTTCAGCCCGGCGCAAAGATCGCCCATGGATTCGCCGACACGGGTCGGTGGTCCGTCTGCTTCCCCGGTGATGCTCATCAGGCCCGACATGGCCTGGGCGATGATGTCGTAGGCGGGGCGCGGGGACAGCGGCCCTTCCTGGCCGAAGCCCGAGATACTGGCATGAACCAGGGCCGGGTTGATTTTCTTCAGGGTCTCGTAATCCGCGCCCAGCCTGGCATCGGTGCCGGGCCGAAAATTGGCGACCAGGATATCGGCGCCCCCGACCAGCCGGTGCAGGATCTCGACCCCGCGCGGCGATTTCAGGTCCAGCGTGACGCTCTTCTTCGCCTTGTTGATCAGCATGAAGAAGCCGCTTTCACTGCCCTGGAATGGCAGGAATTGCCGCGCATCGTCGCCGCGGCCGGGTGTTTCTATCTTGATGACCTCGGCGCCC
The DNA here is from genome assembly GCA_965603635.1 of uncultured bacterium. Lineage (GTDB taxonomy): Bacteria > Pseudomonadota > Alphaproteobacteria > UBA8366 > JADFVY01 > JADFVY01. The sequence goes on from CBFDDT010000001.1 coordinate 57,542, forward strand.
ATTTCGGCCAACAGGGCCGTACAGAAGGGCCCGGCGAGTACCCGCGAAAGATCGACGATCCGCAGACCGGAAAGTGGCGCTGTTTTTGCCTCGTCGGAAATTGCCTTCTCCTCCGGCCGGGTTTGCAGCCTATGATCCCCGCGTGACGACGTAACGCGCACCGGCCAGGAACGGACCCTTGAGCACGTTTTTCTCGCCATTCGGCAAACTGATTTCCACCGTGTCGGCCTGTCCGTCCTTATTGTTCAGATAGAAGATACTGGATTTGCGAGTGTCGGACTGAAAGAATCCGCTGGAAATATAAATATCCTTCCAGCCGTCGTTATCGACATCGGCGAATTTGGCGTTCCAGGACCAGCCGCCCAGTTCCTGCCCGCGTTCGATGGCTTGGTCCTCGAAGCCGACAATCAGCGCAATCAGCATCGCAAGCAGCATGCGCTTATTCGCGTTCAACGCCTGGATCATTAATGAATTCTCTCAATATTTCCCGACCCCAACGATCAGGTGCGATTATCCACAATTAGGCACGCCATGCAATCGGCCCCTACTCAATCAGGCTGCGTGTTTTTGACAGGCTGCGTGTTTTTGACGCTTTGGCCGGTTCGCGACCGATTTGTCTTGCATCATGGCGCGTGCGCTGGAACCATAAGACATTACAGGGAACGGCGTCGTCGCGTTCCCGCGCGGGGGCGCCGGATGAAACCACTCACTCATCCGGAAAGGAGAATCGCATGCCTGGCACTAATCCCTCTGCCCCGCGAGTCGCAGCATTGGTTGGACCATACCTCAGCGGTAAGACGACATTGATGGAATCGCTTCTGTACACTTGCGGTGCGATCGTTCGCAGGGGCAACCAGAAAGATGGAAATACGGTCGGCGATGCCACGCCCGAGGCAAGGGGCCGCGACATGAGCGTCGAAGTTTCAGCCGCGACCGGCAAGTTTCTTGGCGAAACATGGCACTTCCTGGATTGCCCAGGTTCCGTGGAGTTCTGGAACGATGCGAAATCGGCGCTGATGGTGGCCGACGTCGCCATCGTCGTCTGCGATCCGGAAATCGACAGGGCGCTAACCTTGGCGCCGCTGTTCCACTTCCTCGACGAACATGAAATCCCGCACATGGTATTCATTAACAAGCTGGATCATACGGAAGTTCGCGTTCGCGATCTGATGGACGCCCTGCAGGGCGTATCCACGCGTAAGCTGGTGCTTCGCGAAGTGCCGATCCGTGACGGCGAGTCCATTACCGGCTATGTCGACCTGGTTTCCGAGCGGGCCTACAAATACAAGGAGGGCGAAGAGTCGGACCTGATCGCCATCCCCGGCGATCTGGAAAGTCGCGAGACCCAGGCGCGGCAGGACCTGCTGGAATCATTGGCCGATTTCGACGACGACCTGCTGGAACAGTTGCTGGAAGACACGGTTCCAGAGAAGCAGGATATCTATTCGCATCTGACCAAGGATCTCGCGGGTGATTTTATCGTGCCGGTATTCCTGGGCGCCGCGGAACATATGAATGGCGTGCAGCGCCTGATGAAGGCCCTGCGCCACGAAACCCCGGAACCCCAGGAATCCCGCAAACGCCTGGGCGATTTATCCGGCGACCCGTTGGTCCAGGTGTTCAAGACCTATCACATGCCGCATACCGGCAAGACGTCGCTGGCCCGGATCTGGAACGGTTCGGTCAAGGACGGCATGAGCATGGGCCCGCACAAGATCAGCGGCCTGTTCCACATGATGGGACACACACAGAATAAAATCTCCAGCGCCGGCGTCGGCGATATCGTGGCCATGGGCCGCATGGACGAGGTCTCGACCGGCGACCTGCTGAGCGCCTCCGGCACGTTGGGCGGATCGGCCTGGCCCGCGCCGTCACAGCCCATCTATTCCTTCGCCATCACGCCGAAGAAGCGCGAAGACGAAGTCAAACTGTCGGCGGCGATCACCAAACTGACCGACGAGGATTCCTCAATCAACGTCGAGCATAATCCGGACACCAATGAAATGGTGCTGTGGGGGCAGGGCGAAATCCATCTCCAGGTGGCGGCGGAGCGGCTGGCCAATCGATATAATGTAGCGGTGGATACCCGCCAGCCCCTGACTCCCTACAAGGAGACGATCCGCCGCGGGGCCAAGCAGCATGCCCGCCACAAAAAACAGAGCGGCGGCCACGGCCAGTTCGGCGATGTGCATATTGAAATCAAGCCCTTGCCGCGCGGCCGGGGGTTTGAATTCACTGAATCGATTACCGGCGGCGCGGTGCCCCGCCAGTACATTCCGGCCGTCGAAGCGGGAATTCGCGACTATATGAAAGCGGGGCCGTTGAGCTTCCCGCTGGTCGATTTTTCGGTGAATCTGTATGACGGCCAATATCACGCGGTCGATAGTTCGGACATGGCGTTCAGGCTGGCGGGAATCGCCGGCATGAAGGAGGCCATGCCGACATGCGACCCGGTGCTGCTGGAACCGGTTTGCGAGGTCCATGTCTATGTGCCGAACGCCTATACGGCCAAGGTGCAAGGTTTGATCAGCAAAAGACGGGGTCAGATTCTGGGCTTCGACGCCAAGGAAGGCTGGCCCGGCTGGGACGATGTGGCGGCCCATATGCCGCAGGCCGAACTGCACGACATTATCATCGAGTTGCGATCGCTGACCTTCGGCGTCGGAACCTATGAGTGGAAATTCGACCATCTGTCCGAATTGACCGGGCGGATCGCCGACAATGTGGTCGCCAGTCGCCAGAAGGCAGCGTGATTCACACCGGCAAACCCGGCGCGACGTACCGTGACCGGTAATAAATGGTACGAGACGAAAAAGCTTGGTGATGGGATTTCCCTGATACGGGAATCCCACATCAAGCCTTTCTATCGTTGCAATATCTGGCATGTCCGGGGCCGTGACCGGGATATGCTGATTGATAGCGGCATGGGCGTGGTCAGTTTGCGCGACAATGTGCGGCTGGTCTGCGAGCGGCCCTTGGTGGCGGTCGCCAGTCACGCCCATTTCGATCATATCGGCGGCCACCACGAGTTCGCCGAACGGGCCGTGCATGCGGCCGAGGCGGAAATTCTGGCCTATCCGTCGTGGCACAACACGGTTGCCGAAACATGGGTCAGCGACGACATGTTCGCCATTCCACCGTCGGCGGATTACAAGGCGGCGGATTACGAAGTTCGGCCCGCGCCGGCCACGCGGCTGTTGCATGAAGGCGATGTCGTCGATCTGGGCGACCGGCATTTCGAGATAATCCACCTGCCCGGCCATTCGCCCGGCTCCATCGCCTTGTGGGAAAAGGCGACCGCCATCCTGTTCTCCGGAGACGTCGTTTACGATGGAGAGCTTCTCGATAACGCCTATCATTCCAATGTGGAACATTACATCGCCAGCATGGAAAGGCTGCGCGATATTCCGGCGCGCACCGTTCATGCCGGGCATTTCACCAGTTTTGGCCGGGACAGGCTTTTGGAACTGATCGACGATTATGTCGCGGGCCGCCGCGCGCCCGGTTGCCCATCGTCCCAACGGTAATATATTTGTCATTCGTGAGAATTTCGTGACATCTCGGCCCTATGAAAGGGGATGAGAATCACAAGGAGTATGCGCGAATGCTGATCAAGATACCCCGCGGCTGGGAACGCCCGGAACGCGAGGCCACCGACGAATCCCTGTTCCTGCGTCGGCGCCAGTTGGTGAAGTCGCTGGCGGCGGGACCGATTCTGTTAAGCAGCGCGGCGGTATTTTTGACCGCCTGCGAGGATGAGGCGAAGGCCGAGCCTGACCCGTCCGCCAATCTGTATCCGGTAAAGCAAAATCTTCGCTACCGGCTGGACCGCCCGCTCACCGACGAGGCCGAGGCGACCAAATACAACAATTTCTATGAATTCGGCAGCCACAAGCAGATTGCCAGCCGCGCGCAAGCCATGAAAATACGCCCCTGGCAGGTTAGCATCGACGGGATGGTCGAACAGGAACAACTTCTGGATATCGACGACCTGTTGCGTCGCATGCCCCTGGAAGAACGCCTCTACCGCCACCGTTGCGTCGAGGCCTGGTCGATGGACGTGCCCTGGAGCGGTTTCCCCATGAAAGCGCTGGTCGATCTGGCGCGGCCCCTGTCCACGGCCCGCTATGTAGTGATGCAGACCGCGACCGATGAGAAAGCCATGCCGGGCCTGGCACAGAGCTGGTATCCCTGGCCCTATACAGACGGTCTGACGATTGAGGAAGCGACCAACGAGCTTGCCTTCCTGGTGACCGGCGCCTACGGCAAGCCCGTGCCCAAGCAGATGGGGGCGCCGCTCAGGCTGGCCGTGCCGTGGAAGTTTGGTTTTAAGTCGATAAAATCGATCGTCCGCTTCACCTTTACCGACAAGCGCCCGGTGAATTTCTGGGAGTCCGTCCAGGGGGCGGAATACGGTTTCTGGGCCAACGTCAATCCCGAGGTCCCGCACCCGCGCTGGAGCCAGGCAACCGAGCGTGTGTTGGGCAGCGACGAGCGCGTTCCCACGCGCCTCTTTAACGGCTATGGCGAGTTCGTCGCCGATCTGTACAAGGGGCTTGAGGGCGAAAAACTTTATATGTAATTACACTAAATGTTTGGTGTGCCTGGGCCGCCCGTAGGGGCGGTCCATATGTTTTTGGCCGATTTCTGCTATTTTTGCAAAAAAAATGCCGGGCCATATGGCCCGGCAAGTTGAACAGGGAGGCTTCACGTCTGGGAGACGTAGGATCCGAAGACCCTTCGGCAGCAGGTCTAGCCCGCCGCCTAGGCTTGATCGCTACATGACGCAGCGCTCAAGCTGTCCTTGAGATAGGGTGATAGCTCTGCAATTTCCATACCAAAATTAGCAATACAGGCATGCAATAAACGCATAGCTGAGCAATCAACCCATGCAATTACGTTATTAACGTTTGGAATGGATCAAAAATTCCCTTCCGCGACCTTTCGTAGCAAAAAATCCCTGAAAACGCTTAGGCGCTTTGATTGCCGCAATTCTTCCGGGTAGACGAAGTAGGCGTCGATCGACGGGCCCGCCAATTCCGGCAAAATGCGAACCAGTGTCGACATCTCGGGAACCATGTAATCGGGAAGCGCGGCGATACCAAGGCCGCTGCGCACCGCCCGATATATGCCGTACAGATTGTTCAGCCGCAGAGCCGGTTTGCGCCGTTGTTCGGGATCCGCTCCCGCGTCGATCAGCCAGTTGATCGACGCCACCGGCGGCGGCACATCCTGGCCATAGAGAAGAATGGCGTGGTGGTCCAGGTCTTCCGGCGTGTTCGGCGTGCCATGGCTGCCAAGATATTCGGCTGCGGCGTAGACGTGACTTTGCAATGTCAGCAAATGGCGCTGGACGAGGTCTGGTTGCTTGGGTTTGGCCATGCGAATTGCGACGTCGGCCTCGCGCATGCTCAAATCCAGCGAGCCGTCCGTTAGAATCAGGCTGACCTCGATATCGGGAAACAATTCGATGAATTCCTTGAGCCGCGGAGTCAGCCAGGTCGTGCCGAAGGCCACGGTAGTGGTGATCCTCAGCGGTCCCGACGGCCGGTCCCGGCTTTCCGAGATCAGGGCCTCGGCCATTGACAGTTTGTGGAAGACATCCTTGACCGTGCGGTACAGAACCTCGCCCTGTTCGGTCAGGATCAGTCCACGCGCGTGGCGATGAAACAGGGGGGTACGCAGGCTGTCTTCAAGCGCGCTGACCTGCCGGCTGACCGCCGATTGACTCAGGTTCAAGGTGTCGCCGGCATGGGTGAAACTCCCCGCCTCGGCGACCGTGTGGAAAACTCTCAGCTTGTCCCAATCCATGGGGCCATACCTTGCCCGCCCTTGGCGGCCGGGGAAAGACATTTTCGCCGTGAATAACCCTGACAGCGACCTTTTTGGGGTTTCTGGCTGGATTAACCGGTTAAGCCGCTTTGAATTTTTTCAAAAAAGCGGACAGGCGGTGGCGGCGTTGTTCGCGTTTCAGGTAGCTTTCGCCGACGACCCAGTTAAGCTGAATGGCGCGCCGCCGGCCCTCGAAGGGTTTGTGGCCGTGCCACGCGTCGGGAGTGCAGCGGAAGGCCAGCATGGTGCCTTCGTTCGGCGGCACCTCGGCGGTGTAATCTTCAATATTGCCGGGTCCGCGCAACAGGCGAAGCCTCCCACCGCTCTCTTCCCAGGGCGGGTTCATATAAATAAGTACGGTAATCAGCTTGCCTTTGGAATCGATGTGGATCTGGCCGTCGCGTTCGCGGCAGCGATCGCGCACCGTAACCATCGTTGGTCGATCCGTGAGGTCGATTTCGAATTTTTCCTCGATTGCCGCGGTCATTTCCGGCGACTGGATATCTTGCAAGACCTGCTCGAAGGACGGCCCGCATTCGACGGAAGCAACAGGGTAGCTGCCCGGTTTGCCGACATCCGGATAATCCTTGTGAACGGATTCCAGCGCGTCCTGGCGGATGAAGCCGGGGACGATGATATGGTCGAATGGATCCTGATTCAGCGGCGCTTCACGCAACCGGTCGATGTCGATCAGCATTTCCAGCCTTCCTTGTCGATATTACGGTCACAGAATAGATAGCGCGGAATTGCATTTTCCACCAGTTCCCCGCGGTCAGTGCCATGCAGTACCGCTCGCACGCCGGAGGCTGTCATTCCGGCACACCCGCATCGGCCATTAGATCGCGGATCCGCCGGCGGTCTTTGGGAGGTTGAATCAGGTTGAAAAAATTCCAGTTTCCCAGCCGGAATGCAGGGAAACGGGCTGCAAGCTGCGCCAATACGCGCCCGGCCTCGTCCTGCCTGCCGAGCGCCCAGTAGGCAGTTGCGAGCCATGACAGCGCCGGCGGCCCGACCGGGCCGTGCCGCGCGGTATTTTCCTCGAGCGACTGCACGGCGCCGTCGTAATCCTGTGCCAGAGCCTTGATGATGCCCCGCATATTGAGATACGGCCCGTTGATGAACTGCGGGTTCAGGCGGATTGCCAGGTCGAGCGGTTCGACTCCAAGTTCCGGACGTCCGGACATGGCCAGCATGAGCCCCCTGTAGGCATGGGCATCGGCGTCGTTTGGCTGGCGGACCACGGCTTCGCCAACCGCCGCCAATCCTTCCTCGTGCAGGCCCTGCAGCATCAACGCCTGGCCAAGCGCCACATGGGACCAGCCGAAGCTGTTGTCGAGTTCAACCGCCTTGCGGGCCAATGCCGTCGCCCGCGTAACGGTCTCGGCGGAGTCGGCCTGGCCCCAAATCACGCTGAAACCAAGCATCCAGGACAGCCCGGCATAGCCCCCTGCGAAATCGGGATCCAGCTCGATGACCTGCTCGAACATCTCCCGGGCTGCGTTGATGCGCTCGGGCAGCGGCGGATAGGGCGTGGCCTTGGCCCGCACATAGAGCTCGTAGGCGCCCAGATTATGGGTATGGACATGCTGTAGCCGTTCGTTTTCGTCACCTTTCAAGCGGACCGAAAGGGCCGAGATCACTTCGGCCGCGACGCCGTCCTGCAACTCGAAGACATTTTCGATCGTGCCGTCATAGCGTTCGGCCCACAGGTGGCCGCCACTCAGGCCATCGATCAACTGCACGTTGATGCGGACGCGTGATCCGGCTTTGCGCACGCTGCCTTCCAGCACGTAGCGCACGCCCAGACGTCGGGCCGTTTCGCAAATATCGACCGACTGTCCCTTGAAGACGAATGAGGAATTGCGCGCCACCACGAATATGCCGGAAATTTTCGACAGGTCGGTGATCAGATCCTCAGTCATGCCGTCGGCAAAATACTCCTGCTCCGGATCGCCGGACATGTTGTCGAAAGGCAGCACGGCGATGGAGGGTTTGTCGGGTAATTCCAGAGGTGCGGCCTCGGCGGGCGCTTGCGCGGGAGATTGTTGCCCACTGTTCGGCCAGCGCCAGACCTGGATCGGCCGGGCGACGTTCTTGACTTCGTGTTCGCCGCCGTCTTCCCACATCACGTCAAGACGGTCGCGGACTTGCCGGTATGCGTCATCCGACAGGCTGACGCCATCGGGTTCCGCCAAGGGCTCAATACGCGCCGCAATGATCACGCCGTTGCCGAATATGTCATCGCCCTCGATGATAACGTCGCCGACATGCACGCCAATGCGGAAGCGGATGGCCTTGTTGTCCGGGATAGCCTCGTTGCGCGCGACGAGGCCTTCCTGTGTGGCGATTGCGAATTCGACGGCGGCGACGACCGACGGGAATTCCAGCAACAACCCATCGCCCATGGTCTTGACGATGCGACCGCCATTCCCGTGGATCAGCGGGTCGACAAGTTCGGATCGAAGAGCGCGGAGGGCGGCAAGCGTGCCGGTTTCGTCCGCTCCCATAAGGCGCGAATAACCGACGACATCGGCGGCTACGATTGCCGCCAGCCTACGTTGGGTCCCCTCAGTCATGGGCGGAGTTTAGCGACAGCGATGTGGGAAATCCATGCGCAATCACTTGTCTAGTGGAGTGAATCAGACGGATGGTACCCATGGGACGGCTTTACAAGTTCATCCGGCAAGGCGCGTGGCGCGCCGCGATGCCGGCGCATCGCAAGCGGCGCGCAACGCGGCCGGTGGGCTTGCAAAGCCGCCCCGTGGGTCGCGTTTCCCGCCCCCTCGGTGCGTCGGGCGCGCTTGACGATGCGCCAGCATCGCCCGCGCGCGCCCTCCTGCCGAGAAAACGGGAAACACGATCCCATGGGTACCATCCGTCTGATTTACTCCACTAGCAGCGCCCGAATTTCCGCCGCGAGCGCGGCCCGTTCGTCCAGCGCTTCATATTGCCAGTTCTCCAGGCGCCCCTCGAATGGCCGGGTGATGCCGGCCTTCTGCAGGCTCTGATGGAATCGGCCAAATTTCGTGCCGTCACCGCCCGGCAGGTGGAACACATGGACGGGCTTGCCGGTATAGCAAGCCTCGGACACCATGTTCGCCGAATCGCTGGTCACGATTATCGCGTCGGCAAGACCCAGAAAGGCGAAATAAGGGTTTTCGCCCGTGCCGTCCCAGATTTCCGCGGGCATTCCCGCGAGACGCTCACGCAGCAACGCCTCATTTTCGGCTCCCGTGCGCCGCGAGGCGGTAATCAATAGTCCGCAGCCAACTTCCTCGCAGATTTTCGCCAACCCGTCAGCCAGCCGCTCGGCCGTCGCGCGGTCGAAGCGGTAAACGCGATTGGCGCCACCGATCAGCACTGCCACCAGGGGGCGGGGCAGATGCGCGTATTTCGCCTCGAATTTCCGGGCTTCCGTTTCCAGCTTTTCACCAGTCACATGATGCAGCGCGCCCAGCGTGGTCCTGACGTTCGGGCCGGTTAGCCGGTCATGCGCCGAGGCGGTTACGAGGTCGAATTTCGCCGGGTCAACCCGCGGATGCTGTATATGCACGCAACAGGTTTTGCCGCCGCTAAGCTTCCTGATCGCCAGCGCCGGACCCACCGACCGTTCGCCCGCGCTGACCAGCAGGCGCGGCCAGGGCGGGACCAGCGGGTCGCCGCCGGCGCCGACACCCAACACCCCCGGCGGCCATAACTGCGGCGGCAGCCAGCGCCAGGGCAGCCGCGAATGCGTATGTTTGTCGATGACCGGCAGGCCCACGGCGGCGGCCAGCCCCAGCGCGCCATTACGCGTGCCGGCCTTGCCGTCGGTTAGCACCCAGGTTACGTCCGCGGTCAATTGGCCGATTCCCTCGAAGCGTTCAGGGTCAATACCGCCCACGCAGGTGGCGAATGACTTTCCGATTCATGGCCCTTGCAAGCGGGCCGTGTAATTGTAATATTGTTGCGCATATTACTTATCTGGAGCACCTATTCATGCGCCGTGTCAAGCTCGACAAAATCGACCGGAAAATTCTTCGTGACCTTCAAGACAAAGGCAGAATGCCCAATGTCGAACTGGCGCGCCGCGCCGGTATTTCTGCCCCGCCCTGCCTGCGTCGCCTCCGGGCGCTGGAGGATGCCGGTTACATCAGGGGTTATCATGCCGACATAGCGCCCGATGCGCTGGGGTTCGGGGTGAAGGTGTTCGCCCATGTCGGGCTGACCAGCCAGGCCGAGGCGGACCTTGTTGCGTTCGAGCAGTTGGTGGCCGACTGGCCGCTGGTACGCGAATGCCACATGCTGGCCGGCGAAACGGATTTCCTGCTCAAGATCGTTGCCGAGGATTGGGACAGCTACAATCGGTTTCTGACAGCGGAATTGACCGCCGCGCCCAATGTCAGCCATGTGAAGTCCATGCTGGCAATTCGCTCTTCCAAATACAAGTTCGGCGTACCGATCGACATAGAGGCTACATGAATTTGATCTTGACGATTTCGTAGTCCTTCACGCCGCGCGGCGTAGCAACCTCCACCGAATCTCCCACTGTCTTGCCAATGACCGCGCGCGCCATCGGCGCCGCCACTGAAATCAGGCCGGACGCGATGTCCGCTTCCTGCTCGCCGACGATTTGATAAGTCGATTCCTCGTCCGTTTCCTCATCGACCACGGTTACGATGGCGCCGAATTTGGCCGTGTCGCCGTCCAGCTTGCTGATATCGATTACCTGGGCCCGGCTGATCACGTCTTCCAGTTCCCCGATCCGGCCCTCGGTAAAACTCTGGCGTTCGCGCGCGGCGTGATATTCGGCGTTCTCGGACAGGTCGCCATGTTCGCGGGCAACAGCGATCGCCTGGATGATCGCCGGGCGCTCCACTGTCTTCAAATTTTTTAACTCTTCCTGCAGGCGGAGATATCCACCCTCGGTCATCGGTGCTCTATCCATGGTCGTGCATTCCTTCTTATCGGCGCTCGGGGCGCCGAAAAATAACCTTCCCTGCCGTCGGCCACTTTCGTTGCCGGCGGCTGATCGAAGTTCTCCTTGCCGGGAAAATCTCTATTCCGCGTCCTTAAAATACGACTGTAACGACGCTACTTCAAGTGACCCGTTCTTCATAGCCTGAATTGCACGGATCGTGGCGCGCGCGCCTGCAACGGTCGTGTAGTATGGAATGCCCGATGTCAGCGCGGTTCGGCGCAGGCTGAAGCTGTCCTCGATGGATTTTGCGCCCTCGGTCGTGTTCACCACCATCTGCACCTCACCATCGATTATTGCATCGACAATATGGGGCGAGCCCTCCAGCACCTTGTTGACGCGATCCACCGTCAGCCCCTGTTCCGACAGGAAAGCGGCCGTGCCCCGCGTGGCGATCAGGCGGAACCCCATATCCAGCAAATCCCGGGCCGGCCCCAGTATAGCCTGCTTGTCGTGGTCGCGCACCGAGACGAAAACCGTTCCCGAATTCGGCAAATCGACGCCGGCGCCCAATTGCGACTTGGCAAAAGCGCGGCCGAAATCCCGGTCCAGTCCCATGACCTCGCCGGTCGATTTCATTTCCGGGCCCAGCATCACATCGACGCCGGGGAAGCGCGCGAAGGGGAACACCGCCTCCTTTACCGCGACATGGTCCAGCTTTGGCGGGCCGGGCTGGTCGATGCCGAAATCGGCCAGCTTTTCGCCGGCCATGATGCGCGCCGCGATCTTGGCAATGGGAATACCCGTGGCCTTGGCGACAAAGGGCACCGTTCGGCTGGCGCGCGGGTTGACCTCCAGCACGTAGATATCACCGTCCTTGACCGCATATTGCACATTCATCAACCCGACCACGCCCAGCGCGTGGGCCATCGCCTCGGTCTGCCGGCGAATCTCGGCGATTACGTCGTCGGCCAGCGAATAGGGCGGCAAGGAACAGGCGCTGTCGCCGGAATGAATGCCGGCTTCCTCGATATGCTCCATGATGCCGGCGACATAGACTTGTGTTCCGTCGCACAGCGCATCCACGTCCACCTCGATGGCGTCGCGCAGATAGCTGTCGATCAGCACTGGATTTTTGCCGGAAACCTTGACCGCGGTGGTCATGTAACGGCGCAGCCCTTCCAGGTCGTGCACAATCTCCATGGCCCGGCCGCCCAGCACATAGGACGGGCGGATCACCACCGGATAGCCGATCCTGTCGGCGATCTTCTCGGCCTGTTCGGTGGAGGTCGCGGTGCCGTTGACGGGCTGGCGCAAACCCAGTTCCTGCAGCAGTTTCTGGAAGCGCTCGCGGTCTTCCGCCAGGTCGATCGCATCCGGCGAGGTGCCCAGGATCGGGATGCCGGCCCGCTCCAGCGCCTCGGCCAGTTTCAGCGGCGTCTGCCCGCCAAGCTGCACGATCACGCCTTTCAGCTTGCCCTTTTTCTGCTCGACCGTAATCAGCTCGATCACGTCCTCGGCGGTCAGCGGCTCGAAATACAGGCGGTCGGAGGTATCGTAGTCAGTCGATACCGTCTCGGGATTGCAGTTGACCATGATGGTCTCGACGCCGGCATCCTTCAGCCCGTAGCAGGCGTGGACACAGCAATAGTCGAACTCGATGCCCTGGCCGATGCGGTTCGGCCCACCGCCCAGGATGACGACCTTGTCGCGCTCCGAAACATCGGCCTCGCATTCGCCGGGGGTGACGCCGTCGCCTTCGTAGCAGGAATACATATAAGGCGTCGGTGACGGGAACTCGCCGGCGCAGGTATCGATGCGCTTGTAGACCGGCCGTACGCCCAAATCGCGGCGATTTTTCGAGACTTCGTCTTCGCTCAGCCCCGCCAGTTCCGCCAGCCGCGAATCCGAGAAACCCATCTTTTTCAATGCCAGGAAACCGGCCATGTCACTTGGCAGGCCGTTTGCGCGGACCGTCTCCTCGACCTCGACGATTTCGCGAATACGCTCCAGGAACCAGGGGTCGATCTTGCAGGCGTCGAAAATTTCCTCGGTGGTCAGGCCGTGGCGGTAGGCCTGGGCAACGATCAGCAACCGATCCGGCACGGGCTGCGACAGGGCCGCGCGCACCGCGTCCTTCTCTTCCGTCGCGCCGGGGATGTCGACCTCGTTCAGCCCGTCCAGCCCGGTCTCCATCGACCGCAGCGCCTTCTGCAGGCTTTCCGCGAAGGTGCGGCCCATCGACATGGCCTCGCCCACCGACTTCATTGCCGTGGTCAAATACGGCTCGGCGCCCTTGAACTTCTCGAAGGTGAAGCGCGGCATCTTGGTGACCACGTAATCGATGGTCGGCTCGAAACTGGCCGGCGTCACCTTGGTGATGTCGTTGTCCAGTTCGTCCAGCGTATAGCCGACGGCCAGCTTGGCCGCGATCTTGGCGATCGGGAATCCGGTGGCCTTCGAGGCCAGCGCTGACGAGCGCGAAACGCGCGGGTTCATCTCGATGACCACCAGCCGCCCGTCCGCCGGGTTCACCGCGTATTGCACGTTCGACCCGCCGGTATCCACCCCGATCTCGCGCAGCACCGCGATCGAGGCGTCGCGCATGATCTGGTATTCTTTGTCGGTCAGGGTTAGCGTCGGCGCCACCGTCACCGAGTCGCCGGTATGAATACCCATCGGATCGACATTCTCGATCGAGCAGACGATGATGCAGTTGTCCGCACTGTCGCGGACCACCTCCATCTCGTATTCCTTCCAGCCCAGCACCGATTCCTCGACCAGCACCTCATCGACCGGCGAGGCGCGCAGGCCGTTGCCCACCATCTCCTCGAACTCAAGCCGGTTATAGGCGATGCCGCCGCCGGTGCCGGCCAGCGTGAAGGACGGCCGGATAACCGCCGGCAGGCCGACGATGTCCAGCGCCGCGCGCGCCGCTGCCATGTCATGCACGACCACGCTGCGCGGCGATTCCAGACCGATCTTGTCCATCGCGTCGCGGAACAACTGACGATCCTCGGCCTTGGCGATAACGTCCGGCTTGGCGCCAATCACCTCGACACCCAGCCGCGCCAGCGTGCCGTCCTCGTGCAGCGCCATGGCCGCGTTCAGCGCCGTTTGCCCGCCCATGGTGGGCAGCAACACATCCGGCCGCTCCGCCTCGATGACACGGGTCAGGAAATCCGGCGTAATCGGCTCGATATAGACCGCGTCCGCGGTGTCCGGGTCGGTCATGATGGTCGCCGGATTGGAATTCACCAGCACCACCCGGTAACCTTCCTCGCGCAGCGCCTTGCAAGCCTGCGTCCCCGAATAATCGAACTCGCAAGCCTGCCCGATAACAATAGGCCCCGCGCCCACGATCATGACGGATTTTATGTCTGTGCGTTTAGGCATTTTTTTCCATCATCTCGACGAAGCGCTCGAACAGATAGTGCGAATCCTTCGGCCCTGGCGATGCTTCCGGGTGGTACTGGACGCTGAAGACCGGCTTGCCCTCGACGCGGATGCCTTCCAGCGAGCGGTCGAACAGCGAGACGTGGGTCATTTCCACGCCGTCGGGCAGCGAGTCCTCGACCACGACGAAGCCGTGGTTCTGGCTGGTGATTTCGACCTTGCCGGTGGCCAGGTCCTTGACCGGGTGGTTGGCGCCGCGGTGGCCGTGGTGCATTTTCTCGGTACGCGCGCCCAGCGCCAGGGCGAGCATCTGATGGCCCAGGCAGATGCCGAAAATCGGCTTGCCGGTTTCCAGCAGGGCCTTGATTGTCGGCACCGCATATATCCCGGTCGCCGCCGGGTCGCCGGGGCCGTTGGCCAGGAAGATTCCGTCGGGCTCGTGCTGTAGCACCTCTTCCGCGCTGGCGTTCGCCGGCACCACCGTCACCCGGCAGCCCAGCGCCGTCAGGCAGCGCAGGATATTGTGTTTGGCGCCGAAATCCATCGCCACCACGTGGAAGCGCGGGTTTTCCTGGCGGCCGTAACCCTGTCCAAGCGCCCAGGTAGAGCCGTCCCACTGATAGGTCTGGGTGCAGCTTACCTCCTTGGCCAGGTCCATGCCTTCGAGGCCGGGCCAGTCCGCGGCCGCTTTTTGCAGCGCCGCGATGTCCAGCTTGCCGTCCGGCGCGTAGGCCAGCGCACCCGTGGGTGCGCCAAGTTCCCGAATGCGCCGCGTCACGCGCCTCGTATCGACGCCGGCGATGCCGATCAGGTTCTGCGATTTCAGCCAGGCGTCGAAGGGCTGCGCGGCGCGCCAGTTCGACGGGCCGGTGACCTCGGCGCGCAGCACGCAGCCGCGCGCGGCCGGGGTGACGGTCTCGACGTCTTCCGGGTTGGCGCCGACATTGCCGATATGGGGGAAGGTGAAATTGACGATCTGGCCGGCATAGGAAGGATCGGTCATGATCTCCTGGTAGCCGGTAATCGAAGTATTGAAGCAGACCTCGCCAACCGTTTCGCCCGCCGCGCCCAGACCCTGGCCCCAGAAAACGGTCCCGTCGGCCAGAACCAATGCCGCCGTGACGCCCGGGGGCACGACGGTATTGGCTGGCTTGGTGTCGGACATTGTTGTCTGTGTCCCCCTCCGGGGGTAGCTTATGCCGGTGCGGCTACGGTTAAATTGCGCCGTTTTTTAAGCAAAAGCAGCCTCCGCGTCAAGCCACCTGCCTGATTCTCTTTTTTGTTTAATTTCAATAACTTACAAATCGCTTGCCGGATTGCCTTGCTGCCCGTGATGGGTTAGGGTAGCCCCTTTCCGCCGGATGGGGGGTGAAAAAGGGTAGCAACGGCGCGGGAATTTTGCGCCGGACATGCGCCGCGCGGCTGGTCCGCGCATCGGCTTATCCGTCCGCAAAGGCAGTACAGGTCATAGGAATGTTGCGCGAACTCTTGCCCCAGGAACTCAAAAAATCGATGCTCGCCAAGGAGCAGCGCTCGACCGCGACGTTGCGCCTTATAATGGCGGCGCTGAAGGATCGCGATATCGCGGCCCGCTCCAAGGGAAACGCCGACGGGATCGACGATGGCGAAATTCTTTCCATGCTGCAAACCATGATCAAGCAGCGCCGGGAAAGCATCGAGATGTACACACAGGGTGGCCGGGAAAAACTGGCCAAACAGGAAGCCGAGGAAATCGAAATCATCGAGCGTTTTCTTCCTGACCAGATGGACGATGCGGCGACCGAGGCGGCCATCGGCAAGGCAATCGAGTCGATCGGCGCCTCGGGCCTGAAAGAAATGGGCAAGGTTATGGCGGCGCTGCGCGAGCAGTATGCGGGCCAGATGGATTTTGCCAAGGCCGGCGCGATCGCCAAGAAGCTGCTGTCCGGCTGAAGGGCCGGGCGTTATAATCGGGGCTGTCTCGGACCCCCCGTATTCTGGAGCGACGACAAATGGCGTTTCCGCCGCGATTTCTTGACGACATCCGCGAACGGGTCGGTCTGGCGGATGTGGTTGGCCGGCGGGTCAAACTGATGCGCAAGGGCCGGGAACATTCGGGGCTCTGCCCGTTCCATAACGAAAAAACGCCGTCCTTCACGGTTAACGAGGAAAAAGGCTTCTACCACTGCTTCGGCTGTGGCGCCCATGGCGATATCTTTTCCTTCGTCCAGAACACCGAAAGCCTGAACTTCCCCGAGGCCGTGGAGCAGCTTGCCGGCGTGGCGGGATTGGCCATGCCCGAGCAAACGCCCGAGGAACGCGAGCGCGAGAAAAAAAATGTAGGCCTGGTTGAGGCCGTCGAGGCCGCCGCGAAATGGTTTTCGGTGCAGCTTAGGGCCGAGTCGGGCAAGGCGGGGCTGGACTACATCACCGGCCGCGGTCTCGACGATGCGACGATCGGCCGTTTTCGGTTGGGTTTTGCGCCGGGCAGGGGCGATGGGCTAAAGCAGGCCCTGACCCACCAGGGGTTTTCCGAGGATGTCCTGGTCGAGGCCGGACTGCTGGGCCGCCCCGACGACGGCCGCGCGACCTATGACCGGTTTCGGGGCCGGGTGATTTTCCCGATCGCCGACCGCAGGGGCCGCGTGGTGGCCTTCGGCGGGCGCATTCTGGAAGGCGACGGGGCGAAATATCTAAACTCGCCGGAAACTCCGCTCTTTCACAAGGGGCGCATGCTCTACAACATGAACCTGGCCGCGCCCGCGGTGCATGAAGGCGCCGCCCTGATCGTCGCCGAGGGCTATATGGACGTGATCGCGCTGGACCGCGCCGGATTTCACGGAGCGGTGGCGCCCCTGGGTACCGCGCTGACCGAGGACCAGATTGAGGGGTTGTGGAAGCAGGCCGACGAACCCATCCTTTGTTTCGACGGTGACGAAGCCGGCGGGCGCGCGGCAGCCCGCGCCGCCGACCGGGCGCTGCCGCTGCTGCGGCCGGCCAAGTCGCTGGGCTTTGCCATGCTGCCACCCGGCCAGGATCCCGACGATTTGATCGCAAGCGGCGGCCCGGCCGCCATGCGCCAGATCCTTGACGGCGCCGTGCCGCTCTCCGAACTCTTGTGGAGTCTGGAACTGGGCCTGCGGCCCGTCGATACGCCCGAACGCAAGGCCGACCTGCAGCGCCGGCTGGATGCCAGGGCGCGCCAGATCGAGGACCAGACAGTACAGGGCAACTACCGATCGGCCTTTCGCGAGCGGCTATGGACCCACTTCCAGGCGGTACGCCAACAGACTGGCAAGCCCAGGGGCCGCGTAAATCCGGTGGTCCGGATTGGCGGACGTTCGCTGGTCAACAAGGCGACGCTGCGTCGCCGTGGCCAGCAGGTGGTACTGGCGACTCTGCTTGGCCATCCCGAATTGGCGGACGAATTCAGCGACTCATTGTCTCATGCGGAGTTCGAACCCGATCTTGACAAATTGCTGCAGGCGCTACAAAAACAGCTGGCTGCTGATCCGGACCTTGACTCGGAGACACTGAATCGCCACCTCTCGCAGGAAGGCTTCGCCACCCTGATGGGAGTGCTTTGCGCCGACGATGTGCTGGTTCATGCCGCGTTCGCCCGCCGGGGAACTCTGGTGGACGCGGCGCGTATTGGATTGCGAGAAGTGTTGGCATTGATTTTTCAGGGGCGTCGCCGGGAAGAATTAGTGGCCTCGGCACGTTATACTGCCGAGAACCCTGGCGATGAGAGCGAAAAGAGATTTCTGGCGTTTCGAAAAGACGTTGAATTGGGCGAAAGCCAGATACTCGAAGCCGGCGATGAACTGGATGGCGCCGGGAATGGAAATGACGGCGGCTGATATCTGCAGCAACGCGTCCGCGGGTCAGATGCCGGCGGCGCAATTACATACCAAGGATCGTTGGTATTAACTAGCGGGGACTAACTGCATGGTGGAAAAGGCTTCGGCCGCCGCGGACAATTCCGCGGAAAATGAAGAGTCCGATGGTCCGTTGATGGATACATCGAAGGCAGCGATCAAGAAACTCGTCGGCAAGGGCAAGGAGCGTGGCTACATCACTGTCGATGAGCTGAACGCCGCCCTGCCCGAAGGGCCAGTGAACGAGCAGATTGAGGACGTAATGGCCAGACTCAGCGAGATGGGCATCAATGTCGTCGAGAACGAGGATTCCGAGGAGGCGGCGAGCAGCAAGGCGCCGGCCAAGAAGGAATCAGAAGACGATGATGACGGCGAAGCTCGGACCGCGGGCAATGTCGATGACGACGATGTCGGGCGCACCGACGACCCGGTGCGCATGTATTTGCGCGAAATGGGCAGTGTCGAACTGTTGTCGCGCGAAGGCGAGATCGCCATCGCCAAGCGCATCGAGGCCGGCCGCGAGAAGATGATCGGCGCTATCTGTGAAAGCCCGCTGACCATGGATGCGATTGTCCAGTGGCACGATTCCCTGAGCGAGGAAATCATGTTGCTGCGTGACGTCATCGATCTCGATGCGACATACAGTGGCGGGCCGGACGGTGAGGGCCGCGATGGAGCAGAAGCTGGAGCAGAAGCTGGAACCGGAGCAGAAGCTGGAACCGGAGCAGAAGCTGGAGCAGAAGCTGGAACCGGAGCAGAAGCAGAAGCTGGAGCAGATGCCAAAGTAGTATATGGAGCCGTCGAAGAGGGCGAAGCCAAAGAGAGTACGGAGTCGGGCGATGCAACGCCCGTTACCGACGACGAGGTCAAGGCCGGATCCGGGGCCAGTGTTGAATCCGATTCAGATGAAGACAGCGAAACCGCTGGCCTCGCGGCGCTCGACACCGACGAGGACGACGACGAGGACGACGAC
>CBFDDT010000002.1:0-72893 GCA_965603635.1 uncultured bacterium
AAATTTTCATCGGCGAGTTTTCCCAGTTCAACCTCCGCCTTGACCTTGGATCGGGCATAGGCGGTCAGGGGATTCAGGCTGTCCGTTTCCTTTTTCGGCTCACCGGATGCCTCGCCATACATGCTGCAGCTCGACGCGAATACGAAATGCGAGGCGCCGGCCTCCTTGGCCTTTCGGGCGGCGGAAATACAGGCCTCCGCGTTGATCTCGTCGGTGACCTGCTCGAACTCCTTGCCCATCGGGTCGTTTGAAATCGCCGCAAGTTGAACGACGGCGTCGACGCCGGCGAAGGCTTCCGCCGGGATTGTCCGGATATCGCCAAACATCTGCTCGTCCAGCCAGCGCTCGGGACTGCCATCGCAGGCAGTCAGGCAATGGCCGAAATATCCGGCGTCATGCCCGACAAGATGCGTTCCGGCGGGGAGCATTTTGCGCAGATGCTCTATCAGGACGGGGCCGATATAGCCCATATTTCCGGTAATCAGAATTTTGTTGCTCATCGCTGGCATACTCCTAATCCCATGACTTCCAGGGTGCCCGGCCGCCGGCCCAAAGCTGCTCAAGCTGGTTTTTTTCCCTGAGAGTATCCATAGGCTGCCAGAAACCGTCATGCCGGAACGCATGCAGTTGCCCGTCCGCCGCCAGGCTCTCCAGCGGCTCGCGCTCCCATGTCGTATCGTCGTCCATCACGCGGTCCAGCACACTCGTTTCCAGGACGAAGAACCCGCCATTGATATAGCCGGCCTCACCCGCCGGTTTTTCGGTGAAACCCTCTACCTTCGTGTCGTTCAACCGGGTAGCGCCGAAACGTCCCGGGGGGCGTGTCACCGTCATCGTCGCATCGCAGCCGTGCGATTTGTGGAAATCGATCGAAGCGGCAATATCGACATCCGACAGGCCATCGCCATAAGTCATGCAGAAGGCTTCTCCGGGCGTCAGGTATTTGGCGATCCGCTTGAGCCGCCCACCAGTCATTGTGTGCTCGCCGGTCTCCGCCAGGGTAACGCGCCAGGGTTCGGATTTGCGGTTGTGATACTCAATAGCATTGTTTCCCAGATCCACCGTCACGTCCGAGCGATGCAGCACATAATTGGCGAAATACTCCTTGATCAAATAACCGCGATAACCGAGGCAGATGATAAAATCGGTCACCCCGTGATGGGCATAGATCTTCATGATATGCCACAGGATCGGACGCCCGCCGATCTCGATCATGGGCTTGGGGCGCAGATGGGACTCCTCGGAAATCCGGGTGCCCAGCCCGCCGGCAAGAATTACGGCCTTCATTTAGCAATCCAAGTTTAGCCTATGATTGCCCAACGCATAAAGCATACGTCGGCGCTTCGCAACGATGGCCTCCGCCAGACATGCGGGCCATGCGGAACCGGATAATCATCCCTCACCGCCCCATCATGCGGGCGAACGCGATTTTCCTCAGGCGGAAAGTGCGTTTGGACGAATAACGAACGAGCGACGCCTTCAAAACAGCCCTCTCCACCGGGCCGAACTCGCTGTCGTCAATCATCCTGGCACAGGCCTTGAAGAAGCATTTGTAGTGTTCCCACTGCAACCCGGTGTCCAACGGCGTATAGAACTGACGGCGGGGATCGGCGCCAACCCGTTGCAGAAAATAGGTCTGGTCGGTCTGCACTACCCTGCGCTCGAGAAAATAAGGGAACAGCGCCAGATGGTCCCATGCCCACTGATGTGGAAGCGCATTAATCGCGGTCTGGTATCTTCCCTCAAGCTTGTCGCGCCGGAACATGCAGTAAATCCAGCTCGGATGGTTCCAGAACATCAGTTTCAGGGTTCCCAGCAGACGATTCCGGGGAACGTGAAAGGGTGGGTGAATATTCACTTTGTTCTTATGGACCTTTTCGGCCCGGATCGTGCAGGCCGCCAGGTCAGCCTGCGGATTTGCATTCAGCGTTTCAACCAGGCGCTCGATGAAATTGGGAGCCGAAAGGTCGTCGTCCGCCCGCCAGGCAAAATAGTCGCAATCCGTCTCTTCCGCCGCCCTGATAAAGTTCGGCCCCATCGGAATTGTCGTTTCGCTTCTGAAAACACGGAACCGCGAGTCGCGCTCGGCAAAGCTGTTGGCGACGTCGTTCGTCTCGTCGGTCGACCCGTTATCGAAAATGCGGACCTCGAAATCCCGGCAGGTCTGGGTGCGCAGGCATTCCAGGCTTTCCGCGAGAAGGTATCCGCCGTTATACACGGGCATGGCGATGGCGACACGAGGCATTTATTGAAACTCTGCTGCTCGGGTTTGTGTTATCGGCCACCCTGATACCATAGCTACTTTTACTCCGCCACCGCCAACCTGGCGACGGGTCGTTCGTCGATTGGCCAGTGGACGAGGCCCGAGAATATGCCCAGCCCCACGCTGAGCCACCAGACCACTTCGTAGGTCCCGGTCAGATCGTAGAAGTAACCGCCCAGCCAGGCCCCCAGGAAGCTGCCGATCTGGTGGCTGAAGAAGACGATGCCGAACAGGGTCGCCATATAGCGCGGTCCGAAGATCTGCGCCACCAGCCCGCTGGTCAGCGGCACGGTGGATAGCCACAACAGGCCGAGCGAGAAGGAGAAGGCGATTACGGAGGCCGGCGTCACGGGCAGCATGATAAAGATGAAGAACACCGCCGCGCGCGCGAAATAGAGGGCGCTGAGCAGGTAACGCTTGCTATAGCGCCCGCCCAGCACCCCGGACAGCCAGGATCCGATGATATTGCCAAAACCGACCAGCGTCAGCGCCGCCGTGCCATAGCCCGCGGCAAGCCCCCTGTCGATTATGAAGGCCGGCAGGTGCGTCGCGACGAAGGCAACATGGAAGCCGCAAACAAAGAAACCGGCATTGAGCAACCAGTAGCCGCGATGGCCACCGGCCTCGCGGATCGCCTCGCCGATGGACTGTTTTTTTACGGCGGGGTTTACGCCCGCGTTGGGGTTGCCGGCCAGGGCGGCCGCCAAGGGAACCATGACTGCCGCCATTGCCGCCAGCACCAGCACCGCCACGGTCCAGTCCACCGCCCCCAGCAACCCGTGCGCGATGGGAACCATCAGAACCTGGCCCGACGATCCGCCGGCCGAACCCAGCCCAAGATAGAGGCTGCGTTTTTCCTCGGGCACCGAGCGCGCGATTACCGCGAGGACCACCGGGAAGCCGGTGCCGCTGAGCGCGATGCCGATCACGATTCCAACGCCCGTGGTCATGCCGAGCGGCGTGGCGGCGCCGGCCATGACCAGCAGGCCCAGCACATACATTGCGCCGCAACCCGCTATGACGCGGCCCGGCCCCCAACGGTCGGCAATCGCCCCGGCGAAAGGTTGCGCGGCGCCCCACAGTAGATTCTGCATCGCCATCGAGAAGCCGAATACCTCGCGTCCCCAGCCCATATTTTCGCTGATCGGCACCATGAATATGCCGAAGCTGGTGCGGATCCCGAAGGCCAGGATCAGCACCACCGTGCCCGCCAGAAGAATAACCACGGGGGTCCGCCAGTTTGCGCCGCTTGTCATTCGTTCCCTTCCCGCCCGCTGGTAGAATGCAAATTTCCGGGCGCCAGATTACGCCGCCCCTTTGCATATTGAAAGTGTCGCGGCGGCAAAGCACGTTCATTGTGCTGGCCGGCTAAATATCACAACCCCAGGGGCTTGGTTTTCCGGGATTTCCACTATTCTGGCATGGGATTTGCACGGCCGTCCGGGAATGCACTGTTACGTGGGGAGCGTAGACGATCATGCGGGATAGAATGTTTGCAAAATTTTCACTGGGCCAGGTGGTTTACCATCGCGACATGAATTATCGCGGGGTCATTGTCGATGTAGACCCGATGTTCCTGGGCGACGGCGAGACCGCGTCGCGGGCCGTCAGCGAAGACGAACCGCTGGACCGGCCCTGGTATCATGTTCTCGGCGACGGCAAGGAGCATGTCACCTATGTCTCGGAAAACAGCCTGAGTGCCGACCAGAGTGGAGAGCCGGTGGTTCACCCGTCGCTGATGCTGTTCTTCAAGGCGTACGAAGGCGATCATTACGTACCGCGCCGCGTTGCGAATTAAGAATTCTGATTAACTACCGACCCGCCTCGGGGTGGAATGGCGGGTCGGTATAGTAATACAGGCGACCTGCCATCTTGTGGCGGCGGGCGCGATCTCGTAAACAGGGGGCGGGAATTAACCCGCAACCTGTCACCGGGGATCGCGCCATGCAGTCTGACGCCGCCCGTATCACGGCAAGCATTCTTCTTGAAACCCAGTCTGTCCTGATGCGGCCGGACGATCCCTTCACGCTGACCAGCGGGCGCAAGAGCCCGGTCTATGTGGATTGCCGCAAGCTGATCGCCTTCCCGCGCGCGCGCCGCCGCCTGATGGACATGGCCGCCACCCTGATCGAAGAGAAGATCGGCTTCGAATCGCTGGACGTGGTGGCCGGCGGCGAGACCGCGGGCATTCCCTACGCCGCCTGGCTGGCCGACCGGTTGATGCTGCCGATGTGCTATGTGCGCAAGCAACCCAAGGGTTTCGGCCGCAACGCCCGGATCGAGGGCGACCTGCGGCCCGGCCAGCGCGCCATCCTGGTCGAGGATCTGGCCACCGACGGCGGCAGCAAGCTCAGCTTCGTCGAGGGGCTGCGCGAGGCCGGGGCCGAATGCGCACACACCTTCGTCGTCTTCCATTACGACATCTTTCCCGCCGGCATCGAACAACTGCGTGAAAACGGCGTCAGCCTGCACGCGCTGGCCACCTGGTGGGACGTTATCGCGCTGGCGGAAACCGAGGGATCGCTGGACAAGGCGGGCCTGAAAACGGTGCGCGCCTTCCTGGACGACCCCGAAGGCTGGGCGCCGGCGGGTTAAGCAAGAAAAAACGGGCCGTGGCGATGCGCGGCCCGCTCTCTCAGTGCATGTCTTTACTGCCGCCGCATTACTTCTCCGGCAGTGTCTTGGTGTAGGCAAGCACGTCGACTGCAACCTGGATATCGAAGGCGCGCAACGAAATCATCTCTACGCCCGGATGACCGTTGCGGATTTTGTGAAGGACTTCCCAAGGATTGGCGTTGGCCTCGGTCCCGACGAAGCCGGGCTCCTTGTCATCGCCCCAGTTGAGCGCTTGTCCCTGGAATCCGTGGCAGGCGGCACAGTTCGTCTGGAAAATGCTGGCGCCCTTTTTCGGATCGCCTTTGACGTCGCCGGATTTCGCGTCGATATACATGTTCATATCGTCAAGCCCGCGCGAGACGAAGGCGGCGAGATAACCCATCTGCTCGTCGTCGATCATCTTCTTGGTGAAGCCGTGCGGCCCGCCCCTGATCGCCGCCGCGACCGCATCGACGCTCTTGCCCTTGGAGGGCATGACGCCGGCGATGCCGGTCTTGTAGCTGCCGCTGGCGTATTTGCCGTCGGCGCCCCGATAATCCCAGCCATGGCATGACTTGCAGCGCCAGGTCGTGGCGCCCTTCTTCTTGGTGTTGCTCGCCGGCCAGGCCGGATGCGTGGCCTTGGGCTTGTCCGCATCGAGCGTGTTGATCCAGTTGTCGTAAAGCCGACCGCCGCGCGACATGATCCAGGCTTCGGTGGGCTCTGTCGGTGCCCCGTAGATATAATCGCGGTGATATTCCTCGTCTTCCTTCGAATCGGCATAGGCCGGCGCGCCAGCCGACGCTAGAAGCCCGAGGGCCGCCGCTGCGATTATCAGGCGGGATAGCAGGAATGATAATACCGTTCTCATAGACTTTTCCTCCTGTTCATTCGTATATTGGCTTTAAACAAACCACTGCCAATTCTTACACGTTTAGCATGCACATTGGAATGGAGAGGGTACCATGAGCTATGTCAATTCTCGGGAGAATTACCCGAAAGTATTTGTTTCCGAGGGTTAAGGGGAAATCTATGGCCGTTGCCGGGGCACGTGCTACCATCGGGCGGACAGAATCGATGCGACAGTGGAGGTTCCCCCGATGACATTGCGTTCCGCCCTGCTGGGGCTTGCAGCCCTGCTTTTCCTGCCCGCCGCGCCCGCGCAGGCCGCCAGGGATGAGCTGGTGATCGGCATCAGCCAGTTTCCCTCGAACTTCAACCCGAACATCGATTCGATGATGGCCAAAACCTATCTGCTGTCGATGGCGCGGCGGCCCTTCACGGTCTATGACGCGGACTGGAACCTGATCTGCATGCTGTGCACGGAACTGCCGGATATGGAAAAGGGCACGGCGGTGCCGGAGAAGACAGCCGATGGCAAGGACGGCATCGCGCTGACCTATACGATCCGGCCCGACGCCATATGGGGCGATGGCGTGCCGGTGACCACCAAGGACGTGCTTTTCACCTGGGAGGTCGGGCGGCATCCGAAGACCGGCGTGGCCAGTTCGGAACTGTACGAACGCATCACCTCGATCAACGCCAGGGACGACAAGACCTTCACCATGCATGTCAACAAGCGTACCTGCGATTACCAGGGCATCAACGATTTCGAGGTTCTGCCGGCCCATATCGAGTCGCCGAATTTCGCCGACCCGGCGGAATACAAGAACCGCAGCGCCTACGAAACCGACACGACAAACCCGGGCCTGTGGTTCGGCCCCTACCGGGTGACTGAGGTTTCGTCGGGTTCGCATATCGTGCTGGAGCCTAACCCGACCTGGTGGGGCGCAAAACCGCATTTCAAGCGCATCGTCGTCAAGGCGGTGGAGAATACAGCCGCGCTGACCGCCAACCTGCTGTCGGGCGACGTGGACATGATCGCCGGCGAGCTTGGCCTGACGCTCGATCAGGCTCTGGCCTTCGAGAAACGCCATGGGGACAAGTTCGAAATGCTCTACAAGTCGGGGCTGATCTACGAGCATATCGACCTGAACCTGGACAATCCGATGCTGGCCGACCGGCGGGTGCGCCGCGCCCTGGTCCACGCCATCGACCGCGACGCCATCAGCCAGCAACTGTTCGACGGCAAGCAGCCGCCGGCCCATGGCCAGACCAACCCGCTGGACCGGGTATATTTCGACGGCATCCCGAGATATGCATTTGACCCGAAACAGGCCGCTACCCTGCTGGACGAGGCCGGCTGGAAAGCAGGCGAGGGCGGCATTCGCCAGAACGACAAGGGCGAGCCGCTGCGAATGGAAATCATGACGACGGCCGGCAACAAGACGCGCGAACTGGTGCAACAGGTCTTGCAGAGCCAGTGGCGGCAGGTCGGCGTTGATGTTCGCATCCGCAACGAACCGCCGCGTGTTTTCTTCGGTGAGACCGTGAGCAAGCGCAAGTTCACCGCCATGGCCATGTTCGCCTGGATTTCCTCGCCCGAGAATATCCCGCGCTCGACCCTGCATTCCGACGAAATTCCGACCGAGAAAAACGGCTGGGGTGGCCAGAATAATACGGGCTTTCGCAGTGCCGAAATGGACAAGGTGATCGACGATATGGAAGTGATCTGCGAGCCGAAAGCGAACCAGGCCCTGTGGAACCAAATGCAGACGCTCTATGCCGAGGAACTGCCGGCCCTCCCTCTCTATTTCCGCGCCAATGCCTTCATTCTGCCGAAATGGCTGAAGGGGGTGACGCCCACGGGACATCAATATCCGACGAGCCTGTGGGTCGAGAACTGGACGGCGGAATAGGCGGCGCGGCCGGGACCCGCCATGCTGCGCTTTGCCGTAATCCGGGTTACCGAGAGCCTGATCGTCCTGCTGCTGGTTTCCTTTGCGGTCTATGGGCTGATTGGGCTGATGCCGGGCGATCCGATTGACATCATGGTGCAGTCCGACCCGGACCTGACCCCGGCCGACGCCGCGCGGCTGAAGGCGCTATACGGGTTGGACCGCCCGATTATCGAGCGTTACGGCAACTGGCTTTCCGCCGCGATGCAGGGCGATTTCGGGAATTCGCGGGTCACCATGCGCCCCGTTATGGAAATGCTGTGGCCACGGCTCGGCAACAGCTTGTTGCTGCTGGGGATAAGCACCCTGCTTGCGCTGGCCATCGCCATCCCGATCGGTATTTACGCGGCGGCGCGGCCTTATTCGCTGTCGGACTATCTCGTCAATCTGAGCTGTTTCGCGGGAATTTCGGTGCCGCCCTTCTGGCTGGCCCTGCTGATGATGATCCTGTTTTCAGTAACGCTGGGCTGGCTGCCGGCGGGTGGCATGGGGCCGGTCGGCGACGATTCATGGGCAGCCCGCCTGCCCTATCTCGTGCTTCCCGTGATGACGTTGACCATCGTCAGCGTCGGCGGCTTTACGCGCTTCATGCGGGCCAGCATGCTGCAGACCCTGCGCCAGGATTTCATTCGTACCGCGCGCGCCAAGGGCCTGGGCGAGACGCGGATAGTCTGGGGGCACGCCCTGCAAAGCGCGATCATGCCGCTGGTCACGGTGCTGGGGCTTAGTTTCGGGGCGGTATTCTCGGGCGCGCTGATTACCGAGATCATGTTCGCCTGGGCCGGCATCGGCCGCATGATCTACGATTCAATTCTGGCCAGCGACTATAACCTGGCGCTGGTCGGCCTGCTGTTCGCCACCGCCATGACGCTGGTGGGCAATCTGCTGGCCGATATCGCCTATGTCTGGCTGGACCCGCGGGTGAGTTTCCAACGTCTGGAGGCGGGCCGATGAGCAGCGTCGCCGACACCGCGCCAAGCGGCGCCCCGCGCGGGATTGTCGCCCGCATGGCGCGGCGGTTCATGCAGCATCGCCTGGCCCTGGCGAGTCTTATACTGCTGGTTCTTCTCGGGCTATTGGCCATCGCCGCGCCGCTGGTGGAATACGCGCTGGGTGTGGACGCCAACATGGCAAACCTGTTCGGACGCTTCGCCCCGCCGTCTTTCGAACACCCACTGGGAACGGACGAGCTGGGGCGCGACCTCTTGGTGCGGCTGCTGTACGGCGGGCGGGTTTCGCTAGCGGTGGGGCTGTCGGCGGCGGTATTCGCGGCGGTGATCGGCACCAGCCTGGGACTGCTGGCCGGTTATTTCGGCGGCCGATTTGACGCCTTCGTTATGCGCTTCACCGACGGGGTGATCGCCCTGCCGCTGCTGCCGCTGTTGATCGTGCTGGCCGCCGTCGATTTGGAGAAGGTGGGTGTGCCGGCGGAACTGGCGCAGTCCGAGGATATCAGCCTCTACCGCATCATCGTCATCGTCGCCCTGTTTGGCTGGACCACGGTGGCCCGGCTGGTGCGGGCCGAGGCCCTGCGCATCCGCTCGCGCGAATTCGTCACCGCCGCGCGGGCCATGGGCGCCGGGCACGGGCGCATAATGATCGCCCATATCCTGCCCAACGCAGTCTCGCCGATCATCGTCGCCACAACGATGTCAGTTGGCGGCCTCATCCTGTTTGAATCGATTCTCAGCTTCCTGGGCCTCGGCATCCAGCCGCCGGTGGCGAGCTGGGGCAACATGCTGACCAACGCGCAGGAGCTGATCTGGAACACACCGATGCTGGCGGTATGGCCGGGACTGGCAATCTTCGTCACCGTCATCGCCTTCAACTTCCTCGGCGACGGATTGCAAGATGCGCTGGACCCGAGGGCGGTGGAGTGAGGGCCGGGGCCATTTCGCATCCCTGAACCGATCCTGTCGACCAAGGCTCGCCGTTGTCAATACGTCACCCCGGCCCTACACTGATGCGGAACACACGCGCGATGACCATGACATATCCGGACCGAAATGACCTCCTCTGGGTGCTGGCGCTGGCGCCGCCACTGGCCGTGCGGCTGTATGGCGACGGCATGGAAGCGGCGGTGCAGCGGTTGCTGCTTCTCGCGCTCGCGCTTGGCATTACCCATGCCTGGGCTGCCCTGTTCGCCCGCCGGATGGGGCGCCCGCGGGGCCCCGGTCTGCCCGCCTTTGCCATGACATTCGTTTTGATGCTGCCCGGGCCGGTTGCTTGGGGTGGCGCCGTTCTCGCGCTCAGCTTCGGCGCCGTCTTCGGGCGCGAGATATTCGGCGGCCGGGCGATCCTGCCGCCAGCGCTGGTCGGCCTGGCATTCGCCATTTTCTCGTTCCCCGAGGGCGGTTTCGAGGCGCGAGGCGTCCTTGTGCTATCGCCCGATCCCTTGTTCGCAATGTCCTGCTTGCCCGGGGCGGCGTTGTTGATGTTGAGAAGCGCGCTCGCCTGGCAGGTCACCGCGGGCGCGGTGGTCGGCGCGACGGCGGCGGGATTCTTTATGGGCGATCCCGCATGGTGGGAGCATTTGGGCCTCGGCGCCTTCGCTGCCGGCGTTCTTTTCCTGGCCGCCGCGCCCGACGGCGCCGTCACGGGAAAGGGCGCGCGATGGCTGCATGGCCTGCTGGTGGGGGCGCTGATTATCGTGATCCGCCTCGCCAACCCCGACCAGCCCGACGGGATCGTGTTCGCGGCGCTGCTGGGCGGGCTGTTCGCGCCGCTGTTGGACCGGGCGCTGAGCTGGAGGCCCCGACATGGCTAACCTCAACCCGCTCGCCTGGTGGCGGGGTTTTCTGCGCCTGCCCAACGACAGCCCGGTAAAGACCGTCGGCGTGGCCCTGCTGGTGGCCCTGGCCTGTTCTCTTGTGGTCTCGGTCACGGCGGTGACGCTGCGGCCGCTGCAGGACGCCAACCGCTTGCGGGAAAGCGCGGCGAGCATGATGGACATGCTGGAGGGTCTCGGCGCCGGCGCGCCCGAGGCGCGGCTGGTGGCACTCTCCACCGGGGCCTATGTCTATCGCGACCCGGGCACGAAAACCGAACTGCCGGCCGAGCGTGACGGCGCGGGGTTGGGTGGCCGGGAGGACGTCGCCACCGTCTTCGAATTGCGCGAGGGTGGCGCCTTGCGGCTGGTGATCCTGCCGGTGCGCGGCGTTGGATATCAGTCAACGCTCAAGGGGTATCTCGCCCTGAAGGCGGACCTGAACAGCGTCGCCGCGCTGACCTTCCACGAACAGGAAGAGACCCCGGGGATGGGCGCGCGCATCGAGGAAGATGCGTGGCAGGCCCTGTGGCCAGGCAAGCAGGTGGCCGACGCCGAGGGCGTCATCCGCATCGAGGTGGTCAAGGGCGCGGGCGCGGGCGTGCACGAGGTCGACGGCATCTCGGGCGCAACGCGTACCGGCAACGGCGTCTCCAACCTGCTGCGCTTCTGGCTCGGCCCCGACGGCTACGGGCCGTATCTCGACCGGCTGAGGACGGAGACCGGACAATGAGCGACCGCAGCCGGACCCTGATTGACCCGATTCTTGTATCCAATCCGGTGACGCTCCAAGTGTTGGGGATCTGCTCGGCACTGGCGGTGACGACATCGCTGTCCACCGCCCTGGTGATGAGTGCCGCGCTGACCGTCGTGCTCACTCTCTCCAGCGGTATCATCAGCCTGATCCGCAACCATATCCCCCGGTCGATCCGGCTGATCGTGCAGATCACGATTATCGCCTCGCTGGTCA
The DNA here is from genome assembly GCA_965603635.1 of uncultured bacterium. Lineage (GTDB taxonomy): Bacteria > Pseudomonadota > Alphaproteobacteria > UBA8366 > JADFVY01 > JADFVY01. The sequence continues at coordinate 11,394 of CBFDDT010000002.1, forward strand.
TCGTCGTGGACCAGCTGTTGCAGGCCTATATGTTCGCGATGAGCAAGCGCCTCAGCGTGTTCGTCGGCCTCATCGTTACCAACTGCATCGTGCTCGGCCGCGCGGAGGGTTTCGCCATGAAGAACCCGCCGGGGGCGAGCCTGCTGGACGGTTTCGGCAATGGCATCGGTTACACCCTGATTCTGGTCGCAATGGGCATCGTGCGCGAGCTGCTGGGCGCGGGGACGCTGATGGGCGTCACCATCCTGCCGGCCGTCGCGGACGGCGGCTGGTTCACGCCGCTCGGGCTGATGGCCCTGCCACCGAGCGCGTTCTTCCTGCTTGGCCTGCTGGTGTGGGCGATCCGCGCGATCCGCCCGGAACAGGCCGAGGCGGCGCCGGACGGGAAGAGCGGGGAGGCGGGCGAATGACAGAATTGCTGCTCCGCGCCATCTTCACCGACAATCTGGCGCTGGCCTACTTCCTTGGCATGTGCACGTTCCTCGCGGTATCCCGGCGCCTCGAGACCGCGTTCGGGCTTGGCCTCGCCATGATCGTGGTCGAGACCGTCACCGTACCGGTTAACAATCTTCTGTTCACATGGTTGCTCGGGCCCGGGGCGCTGGCGTGGCTGGGGCAGGGCGACGTGGATCTGAGCTTCCTCGTGCTGATCGCATCAATCGGCGTTATCGCGGCGACGGTGCAGATTCTCGAGATGGTACTGGATCGCCATTTCCCCCGGCTTTACCGTTCGCTGGGAATCTACCTGCCGCTGATCACCGTCAACTGCGCCATCCTCGGCGCCGGCCTGTTCATGGTCGAACGGCGCTACGATTTTTCCGAAAGCGTGGTCTACGGCTTCGGTTCGGGCCTGGGGTGGGCGCTGGCCATCTGGGCGCTGGCCGCCCTGCGCGAACGGGTCGACGAGAGCCGGGTGCCGCAGGGGCTGCGCGGCCTCGGGCTCGCCTTTATCCTGACCGGTTTCATGTCGATGGGGTTCGCCGTCTTCGGCGGGCTGGCGTTCGGGTGAGTCGGCGATGATGGAGATAATTCTCGGCATCTCGGCGTTCACGGGGTTGATCATGGCGCTGGTGTTCATCGTGCTGGGCGCCCGGGCCCTGCTGATGCCCCGGGGCCTCGCGTGCGTTACCGTGAACGGCGAACGGGTCCTGGACGCCAGCCTTGGGGAAAAACTCCTGCATGCGCTGGAACATGGCGGCGTGCGTCTGCCGACAAGCTGTGGCGGAGCCGGCACCTGCGGGCTGTGCCGGGTGACGGTGATCGGCGCGGGCGATGTTTTGCCGATCGAGCGCGCTACCCTGGGCGAAACCGACATCGCGAACGGCGTTCGCCTTGCTTGCCAGATGGTGGTGCGCGGCGACCTCGCGGTCACGGTCGCCCCGGAGCTGCTGGCCGCGGCAAGCTGGTTGTGCACTGTCCGGCGGACCCGCACCGTCGCGCCGCTGATCAAGGAAATCCTGCTCGCCCTGCCGGAGGGGCAGGCAAGGAGTTTCCCGGCCGGATCCTACGTGCAGGTCACTGCGCCGGCCTTTACCCTGCCGTTTTCCGAGATCGCCGTGGACCCTGCGCATGAAGGCGCGTGGACGCATCTGGGCCTCAGGAGGCTCACCGCCCGCGGCAACGCCCCCGTGGCCCGCGCCTATTCCCTTGCCAACCACCCCGGGGAAACCGACGCGTTGCTTCTCAATATCCGCCTTGCGCTGCCGCCCGGCGGCAAGCCGGACGCCCCGCCGGGGGTGGTGTCGTCCTGGCTGTTCGGTCTCAGGGCCGGGGATACAGTTTCGGCATCGGGGCCCTTCGGCAATTTCTTCGTCATGGAGACGGACCGGGAAATGGTCCTGATTGGTGGCGGCGTCGGCATGGCACCGCTGCGGTCCCACCTGTTCGACCAGTTGGAATACCGCAAGACCACCCGCGCCATCAGTTTCTGGTATGGCGCGCGCGGGCTTATAGATCTGTATTACGCCGACGACATGGAGCGGCTTGCGCGCGAGCATGACAACTTTTCATGGCATGTCGCCCTGTCCGACCCCGATCCCGGCGATGCCTGGGACGGGGAAACGGGGTTCATCCACGATGTCGTGTACCGCAATCACCTGCAGGCGCACCCCGATCCGGCGGCGTGCGAGTATTATCTTTGCGGCCCGCCCTTGATGATCGAGGCCGTGCAGGCCATGCTCGACAGGCTGGGCGTGCCGCGCGAAAACATCCTGTACGACGATTTCGGAGGCTGACCGATGCTTACGCGAAGAAAGCTCCTGCGGCTGGCCGGTGGTACGGCGATGCTGAGCGTCTTGCCCGCGGTTGCGCGCGCGGCCGGGGTACGAGTCTACACTGGCCCCGCCTTCGGTTCGGCCTGGCGGCTCGTGCTGCCCGACACGGGCGAGGCGGCCCTGGCGCGGGCGCGGCTTGCGGCGGTCGTGGCGCGTATCGACGCCCTGATGTCGCCCTTCAGGCCGGACTCAGAACTGGTCCGCTTCAATGTCGCGGGGGCCGCCATTGTGTCGCGCGAGACCAGCCATGTCGCGCGGGCGGCGCTGGCGCTGGCCCGGGACAGCGACGGCGCCTTCGACCCCACCATGGCGCCGCTGGACCGGCTATATGGCTTCGGACCGCCCGCCATATCGCCCGCCCGCCCGGCGGGCCGCTATCGCGATGTAAGCATCGCCGGCAATTCGCTGGTATCCGCTCGTCCGGGATTGAGCCTCGACCTCTGTGGCATCGCTAAAGGGCATGCGCTGGACGAAATCCTGCGGGCGCTGGAAGGCCTCGATTTCCTGGTCGAATTGGGCGGCGAAGTCGCGGCCCGGGGCCGCCATCCGTCGGGACGGCCCTGGCGGGCAGGGATCGAACGGCCGGGGACGGCGGTGCTTCAACGCATCGTCGAACCCCATGCGCACGCGCTGGCCACGTCGGGTGACGCGGCGCAGGGCTATATTGTCGGTGGGCGGCGCTACGCCCATGTTCTGGACCCGCGTAGCCGGACACCGGTAGATAATGGGGTCGCCTCGGTGAGCGTACTGGCCGCGACGGGGTTGATGGCGGACGGTCTGGCAACGGCCGCGTTGGTGTTGGGCCCGCAAGACGCGCGCCCGTTGCTTAAGGCTCACGACGCCAGCGCGCTGTTCCTGATGCGCCGGTCCGGAGGGCTGGCGGAAGTGGAGTTGGGCGGGTTCATTGCAGGAGGCGCTTCATGACGCTGTTTTTGCTCAGTTTCGTGGTGATCGGACTGGCGATCCTCGGGCTCGGCGCGGGGGTTCTGCTCGGCCGTGCTCCGCTCAGGGGGTCGTGCGGCGGCAATGCCGTCCTCAAGTCCTGCCCCCTTTGCCGGCCCGGAGACGAGCGATGACCCGAACCGTCGCCGACATCATGGCCACCCGGCTGGTCACCTTCACGCCCGACATGAACATTCACGAGGCCATTCGCATCCTGCTCGACAGACGGTTTTCCGGCGCGCCGGTGGTGAACGCGGACGGCGCCCTGGTCGGCGTGCTGTCCAAGAAGGACTGCCTGAAGATCGTGTTTTCATCGCAATATCATGACGACTGGGGCGGACCCGTGCGCGATTTCATGACTGCGCCCGTGGAAACCCTGGACGCGGGCATGGACCTGGTGAGCGCGGCCCAGCTCTTTCTCGGCAGCCATTTCCGCCGCTTTCCCGTGCTCCGCGACGGCAAGCTCGTTGGGCAGGTCAGCCGTTACGACATCCTCAAGGTTCTGACCGGGAAGCCCTGAACCGCGGAGATTCCGATCGGATAGGTCTTTATCAGCGAGCCTTGGTATGACTGCTTCCAGCCGCCTGCTGCTTCAGCCATTTCACAAAGGTCCTGACCGATCCCCTCAACGCCCCGGGGGGCGTCTGGATGTAGTATATTCCGAAAGCCTCGTCGGGAAATAATTCGATGAGCTGCCCGGACTGGATCTCCTTCTCGACCCAGGGGCGGGCGGTGTAGGTAATCCCGTCGCCCCGCCTCACCGCTTCCATGATCAGGTTCCCCGGCATATGGGAAATCATCGATGGCCGGTCGTGCGCAACACCGTGCCTGGCCAGCCAGTCCGCGACCTCACTGGTGCCCAGCTCCTGCAGCCATGGCAGCTCCACGAGCATCGCCGGTTCAGTTATCTTGCGCGTGCCGATCAGCGCAGGCGTTCCGACTATCACCATATCGGCAACCAGGACCGCGTCTACCTCGGTCTTGGGCCCGCGGCTGTCGCGATAGCGGATTGCCAGGTCCACGCCACCGGGTTTCAGTTCGATGATCTGCGAGGTGGGATTGAGCATCAGCGTGATATCCGGGTGCCGGGTCTGGAAATCCACCATCCTGGGCATCAGCCACATTACGGCGAAGGCCGGCGACATCGTGACCTGCACCGGTCGCACCGCGTCCAGCCCCGTCAGGGCCTCGACACCCCGACGAATGGCGGTGAAGCCGGCCTGCAGGTCGCGCGCCAGCGCCTCGCCCTCTTCGGTCAGCGCGACACCGCGCCCGTTTCGGGCAACCAGAGCTACGCCGAGCCGGGCTTCCAACGCCTTGACCTGCTGGCTCACCGCCGCATGGCTAACGTTCAGGACTGAGCCGGCCCTGGAATAGCTCTCCGTTTCCGCGAGGGCGGCGAATGCCTTCAGGCTGTTGAGCGGGGGCAGGCTGGTCCAGTCCATACGTTAGAATTTCTTACAACAAGGAATTTTATTTGAGTCGCGCGAAAACAGAATATTCTTCAATATGCGGCAAATACAAGACAAAAAGCCGATCGCCACGATGTTCGACGACTGTAACTTTTTCCTTGAATAGTCCCGCACAGAGGCAGCGGCGGCCGGTCAGGCATGGTTTCCGGAGGCAAAAGAGATGGCGGATACGGGCGAAACACATGAAGGTGGCTGCTTCTGCGGGGCGGTACGCTATTTGCTGCGCGGCGCGCCGACCTACTCGGCGCATTGTCATTGCCGGTCCTGCCAGCGCGCCGTTGGCGCCGGCTTCGCGACCTGGAGCGGGGCCGAACCGCAGAATTTTGAGGTGACGAAGGGGGAACTGGCGATCTACGTATCCTCGCCCGGCGTGCGGCGCGGTTTCTGCCGGACCTGCGGCACCTCCCTCACCTATGAAGGCGACGACTGGACCGATATCGCGGTCTTGTCGGCGACGCTGGACGACCCCGCCGTCGCGAAACCGGCCACCAACGTCTATCTTGAACACAAGCAGCCCTGGGTTGTTCTGGACGAGAAACTGAGGAAGTACGACCGCTTCCCTGACTGAACCGGCCCGAAGCGCCAATGGAGGAAGACATGGCCAACGCATATTCATACGCCTGCAAGGACTATCCCGGCATGGAGGCCTGCCCCGGCCGCGTCGTCGCGGAAACGGAAGACGAGGTTCTGAAATTGGTCGAACTCCACGCCTCGGTCGCCCATGGCGAGGACCCCGCCGCCTGGAGCGACGATGACAGGATCTATCTCAAGTCACTCATCAAACCGGAATAATCTGGAATGTAGCGGTGTGCGGATGGATGAGGTCGCGCGCTCTATTTGCTGACGATCCTGAACACGCCCTTTTCCTGGTCGTCCATCTGGGCGGTGAGGCCGGTTTCCCAGGCGAGATACTGGCGGCAGGCTTCCAGATTGCCGGCGTGGCGGTCGTGGACGAAGAACAGGTAGTCGATGCAGTCTTCGTCTGGCGGATCGGCGGGCGTGGTGGTCAGGCGCAAGCCGGCGGCGCGCCAGTCGGCCTCGTTCCCGGCCAGGAAAGAAACATCGCGATGGCCGGCCGTGGCGAGGTCGGTGGCGGCGAGGTCGGCGACGAGGCGGTCGGCGGCCGTCAGGACGATGGGTTTGCCCACCGGCAGGTCAATGCGGTCGAGGCGTGGTCGGGTCGCCCAGCGCGCGCCCGCGACATGGCCGGCGCGATAGGCCATGGTGGGGTTCAGGTCCAGCAGGATCGTGGAACCATCCTCCAGCCCGGCGGACAGGGATTCCGGGGAGATGCCGGGCAAGGATGAAGATAGATCGCCTTCCCCGCCCCCCGCCATGCCGGATGCATCCTCGTCCAGCACCACCGCATCGTGCCCCATCTGGCGCAGCCAGTGGGCGCAGATCGCGGCGCGGAGGTTGGTGTCGTCCATCAGCACCAGGCGCGCATTGCGCACCGCAACCCATTGGTCGGTCGCCTGCACAAGCTGGCCGCCGGGCGCATGAACCGCCCGCGGGTAATGGCCGCGCTCGAACTCCTCGGCCGTACGTACGTCCAGCAGGTACAGGCTGCGATCCGCGTCGCCGCGCCATTGCCGCAGGGTGGCGTCGTCGATCACCGGGATGCCATGTCTGGCGATGAATTCGGTGGCACGTTCACGCGAGGCGGCCAGCTCGGCCACCCCGAAGTTTTCCGGGTAAAGCCGCGCCGCGCCGCGTTCCAGCTCGTAGCCCGCCAACTGCCAGCCCTGGGTGCCGTTCTCCAGCGCAAGGACGGGATTGCGGAACCCCAGATCGATCAGCGACTGCGCCCCCATGATGCTGCGCGTACGGCCGGCGCAATTGATAACGATAGGTGTCGTCTCGTTCGGAACCAGCATCGGCAGTCGGTGGCCCAGTTCGGCGTTGGGGCAGGCGATGCCGCCGGGAATGTTCATCTTGCGGTATTCGGCGACCGTGCGCCCATCCAGCAGCACGAATTCCTCGCCGCGGTCCCGCATCGCCTGAAGCTGATCCGCCGTGATGCTCGGTGTATGGCGAGCATGTTCGACCATCTCGCCGAAGGCCTTGCTGGGCACGTTCACGCCCTTGAACAGGGTGTGGCTGGCCGCCACCCAGCCCAGCGTGCCGCCCTCGACCGCCGCTATATCCGTATAACCAAGCGCCGCCAGCCGCGCGGCCGCCTTGTCCGCCACCCCGTCGCCGTCGTCCAGCAGGATAATCGGGACCGCCTTGCAGGGCAGCAGACGCGCCGCCTCGATCTCCAGCCGGCTGTAGGGCAACGGCACGGTGAAGAAGGGATGTCCCTCGCCATACTGGCCATGCTCGCGCACATCCAGGAATGCGATCTCGCCGCCAGCGGTCAGGCGCGCTTTGACCTTTTCAGCCTTCAACCAGCGCATAATTCTCCAAACTCGCCAAATAGTTTCCAGAACTTCACGGCGGGCCGCCAAACCGACCCAGCAACGGTGTCTCGCCCTGACGCGCCATCAGGATTTCGCCCCCCATCATCCGATAATGGCGGAGAATGTTTTGCAGGGGCTCCTCGTAGACCTGCGACCGGTAACTGTAGATCAGCCGCTCTTTTTCCGCCGGTTCCGCGCCGCGAAGCAACCTGAACTCGCATACTTCGCCCGCCAACGGCCCCTTGAGTTCGCCGGGCCGAAACACATCGGCCCCATAGGGCTGATCAAGATAAAACAGCACGGGAATGCCGCTGTCGGCAAGATTCAGACCGATCCCGGCCAGAAGAATATGATCGGGATGCTGTCCCGCCCCGGCCGGAAACAGTGCGACATCATACGGGTGCGCGGCGATACGGCGTCGGACGATTTCCAGGACGGTTTCGGCGAACGGATCCCGGAACATCCGCCGCAGCCGCGCCAGCAAGCCTTTATGCCTCAATATGACGTCCGGCAAATCTTCCCAGTCCAGCTTGTCCACAAGCTGGCCCAGCGCCTTCTTTTCCTCGGATTTTCGATGCGCCGTCACCTCTTCGACGCTGCCGGCGTCCCATATCCAGAAGTTCGTCCGGGTGAACATATTGACGATATGGACCGGCCCGAGACTTCCCCGCAACAGGCTGCCGCCCAGTGAATAGCCCGCATCGTCGCAGTGCGGCGAAAACAGAATACGGCGCGCTTCGGTCATGGCCCGCGCGGGGGCTCGCCGCCCCCCCAGGGGGCCTGTTCGGCAACCTTGGTCAGCCAGAATCGCTCAAGAATTCGAGCTATTCTTCGGCTTGTTCTGAGATACCCGTGGCGGGGCGCATAATGTTCGGCGAAGCAGACAAAAGCGTCCCGGTCGAACCTGTCCATGGCGAAGGGAAGCGCTTCAATCTTTTGCCGCGCCAGGACAGCGCTGTTCCCATACTCCCGCGACCTTGCCCGGCGGGCGGTTCGATCACTTTGTGTCCTGACCAGGGACGTCACTTTCGGCACGAACAGAAAGTTGCCACGCGTCGAATAGCGGCACCATAACTCCCAATCCTCGAAAGCGTTCAGGTCCGGGTCGAAACCGCCCAACTGCTCGTAGCAGGACCGGTGAAACATTGCCGACTGGATAGTGATGAAATTCGAAACCCAAAGGGAAAACTTGTCAAAGGGCGGCAGGAAACGCATACGCTTGGCGGTCTCCCGGTATTTGAGCGGCTCAAGCGAAACCCAATCCGTGCGGACGGTTTCCCAACCGGCATACGCCACCGCCTCGCGCCCCTCCAGCGCCTGCACCATGGTTTCCACATGGCATGGATACAACAGGTCATCATCGTCGAGGAAATTGATATAATCGCCGCGCGCTCGCGCAAGCCCTTCATTGCCGGCCAAGGCCCGCCCGCGCTTGCGCCCCAGCGGCACATAGGTCAAACGCCCATCATCCACCAATTGATCGAGATATGGCGCGCATTCCGCGGGCCCGTCTTCGACCAGAACAACCTCGATATTTCCGTAACTCTGGGCAAGAACCGACTTCACCGCCTCCAGCGCGAGCGCCGGCCGGTTACAAGTTCTGACCACCACCGAAACAAGGGGGGTGCTGATATTTCCCATCGAATAAACAATTCAAAACCTACAGTACGGCTACCATTTAGCACGGTATTAACTGGTTATTCAATCACAGGGATGCGGCAAGTTGTTCACCCCGCAATTCAATCCATCGGTGTGAGGTCGCGTTTGTAGCGCTGGTGGTTTTCCACGTAATGGTCGGCGATCTGTTTCAGGTTCGCTTGCTGTTCCCCGGTCAATTGTTTTACCACCCGGCCCGGCGAGCCCAGCACCATGGAGCCGTCCGGGATTTCCTTGTTTTCAGCGATCATCGTGTTGGCGCCGATCAGGCAGCCTTTGCCGATCTTCGTGCCGTTCAGGATGATGCTGCCGATGCCGATCAGCGTGCCCTCGCCGACCGTGCAGCCATGCAGCATCACCATATGGCCGATGCTGACATTCTTCTCCAGCGTCAGCGGAAAACCCGGGTCGGCATGCAGCACGCTGCCGTCCTGTACGTTCACGTTTTCGCCGATGGTAATGGTTTCGGAATCGCCGCGCACCACGCAGTTCCACCAGATGCTGGCGTTCTTTTTCAGACGTACGTCGCCGATCACCACGGCGTTGGGCGCAATCCAGTAATCGTCGCCCTCGGTCTGTACGCTCACGTCACCCAAAGCGTATTTCATGTTAGCTGCCCGTGAATTCAGGTTTGCGTTTTTCCAGGAAGGCGCGGCGGCCTTCGAGGTAATCCTGGCTCTTGAAGCAGGCGTCCACCATGGCGTCGCAGCGCGCCATGTCGCGCTCGCCCGCGTCCTTGCCGAGTTCGCCAACCGCCTTCTTCAGCGCCAGAATGGTCAGCGGCGCGTTGGTGGTGATGCGCTCGGCATAGTCCGCGACATAGGCGTCCAACGCGTCCACTGGCACCACCCGGTTGACCAGCCCCATCTCCTTCGCCTCGGCCGCATCGAACAGGCGGGCGGTGAAGAAAATTTCCTTGGTGAAGGAGGGGCCAACGATATCGGACAGGCGTTTGACATATTTCGCCTGATAGCCGAGGCCGAGTTTGGCGGCGGGTACCCCGAATTTCGAGCCTTCGTCGCAGATGCGCATATCGCAGCAGGCCGCCACCGCGACGCCGCCGCCAACGCAATAGCCGCTGATTTTGGCGATGGTCGGCTTGGGAAATTCCTGTAGCCTGGTATAAACCTCGCCGGTCACCCGGCCATATTCCGCGACCGCCTCTTCCGTCGCGCGCTCGCTTTCGAACTTGGAGATGTCGGCGCCGGACACGAAGGCCTTGCCACCCGCGCCCGACAGCACCACCAGGCGCACCGCCGGGTCATTTTCATAGTCGCCAAGCAGTTCCGCCACGCGCTGCCACATATCCAGCGACACGGCGTTGCGCTTATCCGGGTTGTTGAAGACGATATGGCCGATGCCGTTTTCGATATGGCCAAGAATCTTGTCGGAACTCATGGGTGGTTCATCCTTGGAATGGGTTTGTTCGAAACAGTTAAGGTGCGGCGGGCCGGCGGTCAGACAACCCCCGCCTCGCGGAAAGCGGCGATCTCGCCGGCATTGTAGCCCAGCTCGCTCAGCACTTCATCGCTATGTTCGCCGCAGGTCGGCGGCGGGGCGGAGATTTTACTGGGGGTGCGGCTCATCACGATGGGCTGGCCGACCAGTTCGGTCGGGCCGCGCTCGGTGGAATTCACCGGCTGGGCCATGCCGAGATGCTGAACTTGAGGGTCTGCGAAGACCTTGTCGATCGTGTTGATCTCGCCGCAGGGTACGCCAGCCTCGTTGAACAGATCGATCCAGTGTTGGGCTGGCTTTCCACGCAGCGCTTCGTTGATCGTGTCGCCCAGCGCATCGCGGTTATCGGACCGGACGGGCGGGGTGGCGTAGTCGGGATGGTCGGCCAGTTCGGGTTTGCCCAGCGCCTCGCAGAAGCGCCGCCATATGACTTGGCCCGCCACCGCCAGATTGATGTAGCCGTCGGCGGCCTCGAACACGCCGGTGGGGATGCTGGTCGGGTGGTTGTTGCCGGCCTGGACCGGCGTCTCCCGGTCCATCAGCCAGCGGGCGGCCTGAAAATCCAGCATGAATACCTGCGCCTGCAGCAGCGAGGTCTGTATCCATTGCCCCTCGCCCGAGGCCTCGCGCTCCAGAAGTGCGATCATCACGCCCTGGGCGCAGAACATGCCGGCGCAGAGGTCGGCGATGGGGATGCCGACCCGCATCGGCCCGCGCCCCGGTTCGCCGGTGATCGACATCAGCCCGCCCATGCCCTGGGCGATCTGGTCGAAGCCGGGGCGGTCACGTAAGGGGCCGTCCTGACCAAACCCGGAGATGCTGGCATAAACCAGGCGCGGGTTGATCGCCTTCAGACTTTCGTAGTCTATGCCGAGGCGGGTCTTGACGTCCGGGCGGAAGTTTTCGACCAGCACATCGGCTGTCTCTACCAGCTTTTTCAGGATCGCTATGCCTTCGGGAGTCTTGAGATTGAGCGAAAGGCTGCGCTTGTTGCGGTGCAGGTTCTGGAAATCCGGCCCGCCGCGCGGCCCGCCCAGTTGACCCTTGTCCTGGGACGCGGGTAATTCGACCCTGATGACATCGGCGCCCCAGTCGGCGAGCTGGCGCACCGCCGTGGGCCCGGACCGCACCCGGGTCAGGTCCAGCACGGTAAATCGGCTCAGCGCCTTGCTTGCGGGTTGGATGGTCATGCGGTCCCTCGGCTGTATGGATGACAAAGCGCCCTGACTATACAAGCAGAGTTGGCGAATTGACAACTGTTGACAGTTTACATTTTAGCCTTGATAGTCGCTGCAGATCGTTGTTTGTATATCCAACACTCACTATCAGGAATGACTCGAACGGATGCCCTTGGACGACCAGAAACCGTTTCACGCCAGCAATGTCCAGACACTGACCGTGCTGGTGCAGCGCGAGATCGAGCGCCGCATACTGACCGGCGAACTGCCGGCGGGCGAACGCCTGTCGGAAAGCGCGCTGGCCGTGAACATGGGGGTCAGTCGCGGCCCGGTGCGCGAGGCAATGCGCGGCCTGCAGCAGGCGGGCTTGGTCGATATCGTCGCCAACAAGGGCGTTGTGGTACGCAAGATCGGTTATGACGAGGCGGTGGATCTGTACGATCTGCGTGGCTCGCTATTCGGCTTCATATGCGAAACCATGGCACGGCGCCGGACCGACGAGCAGTGCGCGATATTGAAGGACAAGCTGGACAGCATGGCGGCGGCAATCCAGGCCGACGACAAGGAGACCTATTTCCGCGTCAACCTTGAATTCCATGCCGCGATTGTCGAATTCTGCGGCAACATCAGGGCCCGCGCGGTTTACGAGGGCATCGCCAAGGAGATGCACCTGTTCCGCCGCCGCGGCCTGTCGCTGATCGAGAATATGGAAGCCTCGATGCATGAGCATGAGGCGATCGCCGCGGCGATTATCGCCGGACGCGCGGAAACCGCGCGCAAGGCGGGCGTCAGGCATCTGCTCAACGGGCGGGACCGGTTTCTGGCCACGCTCGACCCGGACTCTTTCGCGAGCGGGTCCGAAAGGCGGCCGGCCGCCGCGGAATAACTTGATTCGGACACCGGCCATCCAGCTCGGCCGGCGTCATCAAACCGCCCGACCGTTGTGAAACAGCGGCGGGCACAGCCAGGGAGGAAATTATGGCTAAAGACTTCAAGACTGGTATTTCCCGTCGTCCGTTTCTGATCGGCGCGGGCGCGGGCGTTGGCACACTGGCCCTTGGCGGGTTCGGGGCGCTGGCGGCCGAGGGCGATTTCCCGTCCGAGACCATCAATGTGGTGACCCATGCCGGCCCCGGCGGGGGCACCGACATCACAACCCGCATGATGATGCTGCGCGCCCGCCGTGTATTCAAACAGGACATGGTGGTGGTCAGCAAGCGCGGAGGCAGTGGCTCGGCGGCGCTTCAATACGTCAACGGGCAGGAGCGCGACGGATACACTATCATGACGATCACCCAGTCGCACATCTTCCAGATTCTGCAGAAGAAGGTGCCGGTCAAGATCGAGGATATGGTGGGCCTGGCCCGCGCCACGGACGACCCACAGATCGTCGTGGTCAACGGCAATAGCCCGATCAAGACGGCGGACGACCTGATTGCGGCCTCGAAGAAGGCCAATGGCGGCCTGAAATGGGGCACCACCTTCGTCGGCGGCGCCGACCATGTGGCCATTCACCTGTTCTGCAAGGCGGCAAAGGGCATCGAATACACCATCGTCCCATTCAAGGGCGGCGGCGACATCGTGACCAACCTTGTCGGCGGCAATGTCGACGTGGCGCTGCTGAACTACGCCGAGGGCGAATCGCAGTTCGCGACCGGCGAGTTGCGGGCTGTCTGCTCGCTGTCGCGCAACAAGATCGAGTCGCTGGGCGGCGCCCCCACGGCGCGCGAAGTCGGCATCGACAATATCGCCTCGACGGTGCGCGGTTTCGCCTGCCTGAGCGGGACTCCCGAGGATCGCGTCAAGGTCTTGTCCGAAGGACTGGTCAAGGCGATGAACCATTCGGTCTACCAAGGCTATCTGTCGAATGGCGGCATGCCTGCCGACAGCATAATCGGGCAAGAGGAATGGACGGCCGAAATCCGTCACATTCATGACAGCAGCGTTGGCGCGCTGACCGATCTGGGCCTGCTTTAGGCCGATCAAGCCACAGAGACTGATATGTCCGAAAACCCCCTGCGGGGCGGACGGGCGGCGGGCGATATGCCCGCCGCCCGCATCCCGCGCGACGCCATTGCCGGGGCAGGCGTCCTGCTGTTCTGTTTCGCCGCTTACCTGGTGACGCTCACATTCAAGGAAGCGCCCCCCGCGCTAGCCCAAAACGTACAACCGGCAACCTTTCCGCGGCTGGTGCTCGGCGTCATGACGGTCCTGGCGACGGTCATCATCGTCATGTCGTTCCGGCTGCCGGACAAGCAGTCCAAGCCGATCCACTTGATGGTCTGGCCCTCGGCGGCGGTCATGATCGGCTTCGTGATCGCCTTCGACTTTCTGGGTATACTGCCGGCGATGATGCTGCTCTGCTTCGGCCTGCCGATATTATGGGGTGAGCGTCGGCTTTTCCTGATCATCCCCTACGCCATCATCTTCCCGCTGGCCATATACGGGCTGTTTGCCATTGTGCTGAGGGTCCATTTCGAGCCCAGCCCCCTTGTTTTCTGGTAAGGCCACCACGAGGTTCCGATGGATGTTTTCCTGACAACCGCCGCCATGTTTGCCGATCCCTACCTGATCGGCGTCATTCTGATCGGCACAATCGGCGGGGTGCTGGTCGGCGCCATGCCGGGGCTTAGCTCCACCATGGCGACGGCGCTATTGCTGCCATTTACGCTGTCGATGGAGCCAATCCCGGCGATCTCGTTGTTGAGCGCGCTCTATTGCGCCGGTACCTTCGGCGGCTCCATCACGGCGATCCTGGTGAACGCCCCGGGCGCGCCGCCGGCCGCGGCGACGGCCTTCGACGGCTATCCGCTAGCGCAACAGGGCCGCGCCGGGCTGGCGCTGGGCATCGCCACCGTCAGCAGCACTATCGGCGGCATTTTCAGCATCATCGTGCTGATTGTTGCCGCGCCGATGCTGTCCCGGGTCGCCTACGATTTCGGCCCCCCCGAATATTTCGCCCTGGCCCTGTTCGGCCTGTCGATGCTGGCCTCGATCAGCGGCGAATCGGCCTTCAAGAACCTGTTGGGAGGCGCGTTCGGCGTGCTGCTTGCCACCGTCGGGATGGACTTCACCACCGCCGTGGACCGCTTCACCTTCGGTTTCTGGGAACTCAGCGAGGGCATTCATTTCATCCCGGTCATGATCGGGCTGTTCGCGGGCTCGGAGTTTCTGACCCAGGCCGGCAATCTGGACCGCAAGACGGTCCGCGCGGCGATCGATGCGGTCAAGCTGCCCAGTTGGATTGATTTCCGCGGCACGCTGAGTACGGTCGCCCGCTCCTGCGGCATCGGCGCCTTCATCGGGCTGCTGCCCGCCGAGGGCGGCACCGTCGCGGCCATGATCGGCTACAACGAGGCCAAGCGCTGGGCCAAGGACAAATCGATGTTCGGCAAGGGCGATCTCCGCGGCATCGCCGGGCCGGAAACAGCCAATAACGCGGCCACGGGCGCGGCCATGGTGCCGACCCTGGCGCTGGGCATACCGGGCAGCGCGACGACGGCCGTTATCCTGGGAGCGCTGCTGATGCATGGGCTCAGGCCGGGGCCGCATCTGTTCAATGAAACGCCAACCCTGCTTTATGGCATCTTCATTGCCATGCTGTTGGCCAATCTGATGTTCATGGGGCTGGGTCTGCTAGGCGCCAAGCTGTTCGCGCGGGTTACCCTGATCCCGACGCGTTTCCTCTGGCCCACCGTATTCATCCTGGCCTGCATCGGCTCTTACGCGCTGGAACAGGCCATCATGGATGTCTGGATCATGGTGCTTGCCGGGCTGGGCGGATTTGTCCTGAAACGCTATGGGTTTTCGGCGGCGCCGATCATCATGGGGCTGATCCTGGGCGAACTGGTGGAATCCAGCCTGAAGCAGTCGCTGATCATGTTCGATCACAGTTGGCTGGGTTTCCTGGAGCGGCCGATCGTCGTCACGTTCATCCTGCTGACCGCCATAAGCTTCGCCATGCCCGTGATCGCGGGCTACCGCGATCGACTGCGCGCGAAAATGCCGCCATCCGCGGATATCCCCGGCGACTGACAGGAACCAGGAATTCGATATGAGCGAATCTTTTAATACCCCCGATATAGGCGCTTTCGGGCAGATGCTGGGTTTTCGTGTCGTGGAATGGCGCGACGGCCATGTGCGTATGGAAATGGACATCGGGCCGGAACATCTGAACCGCAGCGGCGTGTTGCATGGGGGCGTCATTTCGTCTCTGCTGGATACGGCCTGCGGCTATTCCGGCACATGGTGCACGAAGCAAGGCAATGTGCGCTGGGCCATCACGGTGAATCTGACCACGAATTTTACCGGCCAGGCGAAAAGCGGCAGGATCACGACGATTGGCCGCAAGCGGGGAGGCGGGCGCAAGATATTTTTCGCCAGCGCAGAGGTGCAGGACGAGAACGGCCAGGTCCTGGGGTTTGGTGATAGCGTCCAGCGCTATCGCACCGGCTGCGAGGATCCGGAAGGGATTCCCTACAAGCCGCCGGTCTGAGCGCGACCATGAAAATCGACCACATAAGGGCAACCGTCCACGCTGCCGGAAGCAGGATTCCGCTACTCGATCGTGCGGTTGAAGATTATCGGGATGGTCCGCCGCGACCATTCGTGGTCTGCCGCGTTACCACCGATGACGGACGGATCGGATACGGTTTCACTGGCCGGTTCCTGGCCCGCCAGGTCTCTCGGACACTGGAGGAAGATGTGCTGCCGGCCGTGCACGGGATGGACGCTGCGGATCCGGAGGCGGTTCAGGCATCATTGCTGGCCCGGCTGAACCCGCGCAATATGACCGGTGTGGCGATGAGCGCGGCCTCGGCGCTGGACATCGCGCTGTGGGACCTGAAGGGCCAGGCCGAGGATTGCAGTATCGCCAACCTGTTGGGCGGCGTGCGGCAATCCGTGCCGGTGTACCTTACTTTCGGCATGCCGCAATATGACCGGGAAGGATTGGCCGAGGCGGCGCGGCGAGCGCTGGGTAACGGTTACCGGTTGCTGAAAATGGTGGTGGCGGTCGATCCGGGCGGCTGGCGGGAGGATACACGCCGGATCCGCGCGGTGGTTGATGCGGTTGGGGACAAGGCCGAGATTATCATCGATGCCAATGAGGGATTCGAGGAAGAGGAAGCCCGGCTTCTGGCGTGTGAAGTCAGGGATTGCCCGATAGCCTGGTTCGAGGAGCCCGTCCGCAGCAATGATCCCGCGGCGCTAGTCCGGCTGCGCAAGGTGGCGGGCATGCGAATCGGCGCCGGGCAGATGGAGGCGGACTCGCGGATTTTCGACATTTTGCTGGAACAGGGTGCGGTGGATGTGCTTCAGCCCAACGTGCTCTATTGTGGAGGCTTTACCAGGGCCGCGAGGATCGCCCGCCAGGCTGACGCAATGTCGGTTCCGATAGCCAATGGCGCCGGGTGGCCGCTGGTAAATATGCATCTGATGGCCGGCGTCGCCAATGGCTGGCTGCTGGAACATCACGTTGCGCAGTCGGGCATCGAAGACGCGCTGTTCCACGATCCGCCATATCCTGTTGACGGGAGGCTCGCAATACCGGAAAAACCGGGACTTGGGTTGTGTATCGAACAGGCTGGCCTGGACGCGACCAGGCTGGACGATTGAACGAAGCAGAATGAGGTAACGAAATCCGTGTCGGACAATCTATACGAACTTTTTGAGCGCTGTTTTCCAAAGGACCGCAAGACGGTCTTCATGGAAACGCTGACCGGTGACCGCTTTACCTATGCGGACCTGGAGTCGATGAGCGCGCTTTATGCCGGCATGCTGCTCGAGTTGGGCGTTGAGCCGGGCGACCGGGTCGCCGTGCAGGTGGAAAAGAGCCCCGAGGCGATCATCCTGTATCTCGCGACGCTGCGCGCGGGCGCTGCCTTTCTGCCGCTTAACACCGCCTATACCGGGCCCGAGATGGAATATTTCCTGGCCGATTCAGAGCCGTGCGTCGTGGTCTGCCGGCCCCGGGACGAGGCGGTGATCAAGCCGCTGGCCGAGGCCGCGGGCTGCGCCCATACGCTGACCCTGGACACCGACGGTGGCGGCAGTTTTTCCGAGCGGGCCTCCGGCGCCCATGCGATCGAGGGTGCTGTCCCACGCGGACAGAAAGACCTGGCGGCGATACTTTATACCTCCGGCACCACGGGTCGATCCAAGGGCGCCATGCTGACAGTGGAGAATTTGTGGTCGAACGCCAATACCCTGTGCGAGGCTTGGGGTTTCACGAAAAATGACGTGCTGTTGCATGCGCTGCCTATCTTTCACGCGCATGGGCTGTTCGTCGCCATCGACTGCGTGCTGGTCAGCGGGTCGCGGATGGTATTCATGCCGAAGTTCGACGCGGCCGAGATCATGGCCGCCCTGCCGCGATGCAGCGTGATGATGGGTGTGCCGACCTTTTATACGAGACTACTGGCTCATCCAGACTTCGAGGCCGAGTCCTTCAAAGGGCGACGGCTGTTCATTTCCGGTTCGGCGCCGCTGCTGGCCGAAACCTGGAATGAGTTCCACCAACGCACCGGTCACAGAATTCTGGAACGCTACGGCATGACGGAGACCGTCATGAACTCGTCGAACTTGCTGGAGGGCGAGGAAGGACGCATACCGGGCAGTATCGGCAAGCCGTTGCCGGGCATCGAACTACGGGTCGTCGGCGAGGATGGCGAGGAACTGCCGGCGGGTGAGACCGGAATGCTGGAAGTGCGCGGCCCCAATGTGTTTAAGGGTTACTGGCGCATGCCGGATAAAACCAACGCGGAATTCCGGCCGGATGGGTTCTTCATCACCGGCGACATGGCGCGCCATGACGAGAACGGGTTCCTGTATCTGGTCGGCCGCTCGAAAGACCTGATCATTACCGGCGGATTCAACGTCTATCCGAAGGAAATCGAGGAAGAGCTGGACGCCATGGACGGTATTGTCGAATCGGCCGTGGTCGGCGTGCCCGACACGGATTTCGGCGAGCGCGTGATCGCGGCGGTAAAGCCGGCGGACGAACCGCCCACCGAAGACGAGATTATCGCCAGGCTGAAGGAACGGCTGGCTGGCTACAAGGTGCCCAAGCAGGTCCATTTCGTCGACGAACTGCCCCGCAACGTCATGGGCAAGGTCCAGAAAAATATCCTGCGCGAACGTTACGGATCGTAACCGGCGCGCGACGCGGCCGCCAGCTTAGTGAACCAGTTCGCCCTGCTGTTCTATGATTGCCTGGCTAACGCCGGTCCAGGTGTTCTCCGCGCACACTTTCAGTGCCTTTTCAACACCGAGATAATGCACCAGCGTGCTGGCATACTGCTGGTCGCGCTTGGCTTTGCGGTTGGATGCGGTGTTAGCGGGAAGTGTGGCTGTATTCATGGTTTCTACCCCGTTTTGCAATTAACGCCCGTTAACGGGCCCTGTACGGGGGAAATCTGCAAACAGCGTGCCAGTCTGTTTAAGAAAAGGTTACTCTCCGACAGCTCTCGCCTCGGGCGCGCAGCAATATATGCCGTGCAGGGTTTGCATAATGGCCTGCGCCTCGCCGCCGGCAAGCGAGTAATAAATTGTTTGTGAGGCGCGGCGCGTCTTGACC
This sequence comes from uncultured bacterium, assembly GCA_965603635.1. GTDB lineage: Bacteria > Pseudomonadota > Alphaproteobacteria > UBA8366 > JADFVY01 > JADFVY01. The sequence goes on from CBFDDT010000002.1 coordinate 30,351, forward strand.
AGGCCGTCACGGCGCAGACGCGCCAGATGCTGGGACAGGGCCGACTGGCTGAGCCCGACGAGCTTTTCCATTTCGCCCACCGCCTTCTCGCCATTGGCGAGGTAGCAGAGGATCATTAGTCTTTTTTCGTTGCTCATGGCCTTGAGCAACTCGCTCGCCTTCTGAGCATTCGCCCTTAGATCGTCAACTCGCATATCCATGATCATTCAAGCCCGTCCCGGTTTCAGAAGCTAGCTTTGACACCACTCCATCAGTTGCAATATTAGAATTATTTATATTAGCATACTGCAAGTTGGCACCCACAGGCAATCACTGCTTCATTTGCAAGGTTTTTTGTTCCACCCAAACAGTCACTCCGCCGCCTTGCGCAGGTCGACCGGGCCGTCCTTGTTATCCGACACCCGGCTTCGCTGTCCTTCCAGCACGCCGAGGAACAGGCTAAGCAGGGATGGGATAATGGTCAGGGTCAAGAGGGCCGACAGAGACAGGCCGCCAACAACCACAGAGCCGAGCCCGCGATAGATTTCCGAGCCCGCGCCGGGGAACATCACCAGCGGCAGCATGCCAAAGACGCTGGTCAGCGTCGACATGAAGATCGGTCGCACGCGGCTGCGCGTCGCCTCGACGATCGAGTCGCCATAGGCCAAGCCCTCTTCGCGGATTTGATAGAGCGTCTGGTGGACCAGCAGAATCGCGTTATTTACCACGATGCCGATCAGAATGACGAAGCCCAGCAGCGTCAGCATATCCAGCGCCTGGAAGTGATAGAGACCCAGGATCCGCAGCCCCATAACGCCGCCCGCCGTCGCCAGCGGCACCGACAGAACGATGATAAGCGGATAGACGAAGCTTTCAAACAGCACTGCCATGACCAGATAGACGATGGCCAGCGCGATCAACAGGTCAAGCTGCATTTCCCCCCAGGTCGCGGCCAGCTTGTCCGCCGTGCCCGACATGCGCAATTTCACGCCTGGCGGCAATCCTTCCTCGTAAAGCGGGTCGATCACCTCTGTCTGCAGCACGTTCAACGCGTCGCTCAACGCCACCTCGGGCGCTGGCGTTACCTGCAGCGTGACTGTCCGGCTGCGCTCCATATGGCGGATTTCGGTCGGCCCGGCCGTGACCACCACGTCCGCAAGAGAACTCGCCGGCAAAATAGCACCTGTACGGGTCACCACCGGCAGGGTGGCGATGCCCTGAGTTTCGGTGACATTGTCCTCCGGCCCCATCAGCATCAGATTGATGCGCTCGCCGCCCACCGTGATCTCGGCGACCCTCAGCCCGTCATTGAAGGCGTCGATGGTGAGGCCCAATTCGCGAGCGCTGACGCCATTGTCGGCCAGGCGGAGCGGGTCGGGCAGGACGCGGATTTCCGGGGCGCCAAGTTCCAGGCCGGGGCGTGGCCGGACCTGATTGCCCGCCTCGCGCGGCATCGCGGTGCTGACCATGCCGAAGGTGCGCTGGGCAACGCCCAGGATTGTTTCAAGATCGCCACCCACCACGTCCAGATCGACCGAGCGCGTGCCGCCGATGCCGCGGCCGAAGATCGAGGGCTGGCGGACCACGGCAAAGGTGCCGGGCTCGCTGAACACCGGCTGGCGAATGACCGGGATCAGTTCCTTGGTGCGCAGCGAGTCGACGCTGCTGGCGCCCATGATGGTACGAGACCGCAAGGCAACGAAGAAGAATGCCTCCATCTTGGGCGGCTCGCCCTCGGCCGACTCCCGCCCGGTCTCGGACGCCCAATGGGGCCGCACGGCGTCCTCCACCCGTTGGGCGATGCCGCTGGTGGTCTCCAGGTTATAGCCGGGCGGCGGCAGGATGAAGCCGAAGACGAAATTACGGTTGCCCTCGGGCAGATATTCCAGCGGCGGTACGAAATACCAGGTGCCGGCCGCGGTTACCGAGGTCACCAGCCCCACGATGAACAGCGCCAGCAATTTGAAGCGGACCACGGCGCGGGTCAGCCCCAGCAAAGCCGCCATGAAGGCGCGCGCGAAATGATCGATAACCGGCAGCCCGGGGCCGGCGCCGGGCTCGCTGACCGAATTGCGCAACAGCCGCTGGGCAAGCGCCGGGATGACGGTGACGGAGACGATCAGCGACAGCACCACGGCCACCGAGATCGCCACCGCGATATCGCGGAACAGCTGCCCGACCTCCAGTTTCATCACCATGATGGGGATGAACACCATGACGGTGGTCAGCGCCGAAACCAGAATCGCGCCCCAGACCTGCCTGGCGCCCTCGTATGCCGCCTTCACGGCCGGCCGGCCCTGCTGGCGCAGGCGGTAGATATTCTCCAGCACCACGATGGCGGCGTCCACCACCATGCCCACGGCGAAGGCGATGCCGGCCAGCGAGACGACGTTCAGCGACCGCCCCAGCATCGCCATGGCGACGAAGGACGCGACAACCGACACCGGGATCGCCAGCGCAATAACCAGCGTGGCGCGTCCCGACCGCAAAAACAGGAGCAGGATCGCAACCGCCAAAAGGCCGCCGATCCAGATGTTCTGGACCACCAGATCGATGGCCGAATTGATATAGTAGGTCTCGTCATACACCTGTTCGATCTGCAGCCCGACCGCGGGAAGCGGCCCGGCGTTCAACTCGTCCACCGCGGCGCGGATGCCGTCCATCGTTTCGATGACGTTGGCGCCGATCTCGCGGGTCACCGACATGCCCATGGCCGGTCTGCCATTGGCGCGGATCGTTGCCGTCGGTTTGGCATAGCCGAACTCTACATCGCCGATGTCGCCGACTGTGACGCGGGCGACGCGGCCGGTCTCGGGGTCCTGCCCGGCGCGCAGCACGACCGCCGCCACATGTTCGGGCGTCGCGAACTGCCCCTCGGTGCGCACGATATAGCGGCGCTTGCCTTCCTCGACATCGCCGCCGCTGATCGAGGCGTTGGCCGCGCGCAGCCGGTCGATAACGGTGGAAACGGTAAGCCCGAATTGCGCCATGCGCGCGGGATCGACGATGACCCGCATTTCCTGCTTGCTGCCGCCATAGATATTGACGCCGCCAACGCCGGGGACGCGCTCCAGGCGCTCCTGGATAATATCTTCCGCGATCTTGCCGTAGGTATGGATGGAACGCTGGTTGTCTTCCGCCAGGACGATCCGGAACCAGGCGATCGGGTTATCCTCGGAACCCGCGGTATCCAGTATCGGCTCACCGGCCTCGTCCGGGTAGCCGGTGACCCGGTCCAGCCGGTTGGCGACCAGCAGCAGCGCCTTGTCCATATCCTGATCGACCGAAAATTCCAGGGTCACCCGGGCGCGCCCGTCCTGGGCCGCCCCTTCCATGCTCGCCAAGCCCTCAAGTCCCTTGAGCGCATCTTCCTGCGGGTTGAGGATTTCGCGCTCAACCTCCGCCGGGGCGGCGCCCGGCCAGTTGGTGGAAATCCGGATGACCGGGCGGCTGACATCGGGCGCCAACTGGATCGGGATGGTCTTCAGCGCCACCAGCCCGAACAGCACCGCCATAATGACCGCGGCCATGACCGCCGTCGGCCGGTGAATGGAATGGCGAATCAGATTCATGGAGGCCTCTACCCGTCCCCGCCGGGCATGCCATCATACCAAGGCTCGTTGATAATGACCCATTTGATGGCACGCGGCGACCCGCCGCGCGCCACCGAAGGCCGGTTTCCCTTGACCGCTCGCGGCGTTGCGGCCTGCTTGTGGCACGCGGCGCCACGGCGCGAACCGCGCCTGACGAGCGAACAAGGAAAACCGGTCAAATGAGTCATTATCAATGAGCCTTGGTATTGTAGGTCACGTCCTGGCCCGGCCGCAGCCGTTCATTGCCGCGGGTCACGACAAGGTCGCCGGCAATCAGGCCGGACAGCACCTCGGTGCGTATGCCGGCGGCCTCGCCCAACTCGACTTGTTTGAGTTGGGCCTTGCCTTCCTCGACCGCATAAACGATGTAACCCGCGCCACGCGCAATCACCGCATCCTTGTGAACAGACACGATATCGCGCGGCTCGCCCATCGGCAGCAGCACGGTGACACTCTGGTCCGTGGCGAACCGTGGGGGCAGGTCGCCGGCGAGTTGCGGCGTGAAGCGCACTGGGCGCGTGCGCGTCAGGGCGTTCTCGGTGGGAATGACGCTGCGGACCACGGCCATCACGTTGCGGCCAGTATCCAGCGTCGCCCTGATGGCGCGGCCCGGGGCCAGCCCCGCCAGCCGCCCGGCCGGCACATCGGCCTCGATTTCCATATCCTCGTCATTGACCAGACTGACGACAGATGCGCCAGTAGTAATATAGGCGCCGGCAACCGCCTGGCGCGCGACCACGACGCCATTGTATGGCGCCTTGATCTCGGCGCGCTTCATATCCAGCTCGGAAAGTTCCAGGTTTGCCTTGGCGCGGGCCACCGACGCGTTCGCCTCGGCCACGCTGCTCTGGTAGCGGGCGACCTCGGCGCGTTTGTCCTCGTAGCTGGCCTGACTGAAGGCCGCCGATTTTTTCAGACTCTCGATGCGCGCAAGTTCCTGTTTGGCTAGCCGCAACTGGGCCCGTGCCGAACCCAGCCTGGCCTTCTTCTCGCTTAGTTCCGCTTCGCGCAGATTGCGATTTCCTACCGTAATATCCGTCGACAAACGCACCAGCACATCGCCCTTGGCAACCCGATCACCAACATCGACGAGGATCTCCTCCACCGGGCCGCTGACCAGCGCCGCCACCGGCCCCGCCTGGCGCGCCACGAAGCGGCCGATAACCGGCATGGTCTGACGCAGCGGTTCCTCGATGACGGCGTCGACCTCGACCTGGGCCGCCCGGCCCTGGGCGACGGTCGGGGCGGCATGCAGCAGAACGAGCGCCGCCAGGACGGCGCCGGTGAACGCTGTCCGACAATTCACCACGCGCATGGCGCAATCCTTTCACTCAATTTCGGCCGTCCTGCCCGCCCGGGACGGTACCATGGAGTTTACATTGTAATTCGGCGGTTTCAAACAGGCTCGACGGGGGTGGCCGAAAATAGCCGTGGGCTGCTATGGTTGGATTCCCAGAAGCCAAGGCAATAATGCGATGACGACGATCCTTTATTCACACCCGATATGCATCGAACATGACATGGGCCCGGGCCATCCCGAAAGCCCGGACAGGCTGCGCGCGGTCATGGAGGCCCTGAAGGCGGACGCCTTCGACGGGCTGGACCGCCGCGAGGCGCCAAAGGCCGAACTGGACCAGGTCGCGCGGGTGCATCCGGGCGACTATGTCGATCAAATCCTGGCGGCCATACCGGAGTCGGGGCGCGTGCAACTGGACCCGGACACTTCCGTCTGCCCGGCTTCCGGCGAGGCGGGGCTTCGGGCATCGGGCGCGGTCTGCGCGGCGGTCGATGCGGTGATGGCGGGCGAGGCCGACAACGCCTTCTGCGCGGTGCGCCCGCCCGGCCATCACGCGGAACCGGGTCGGCCCATGGGGTTCTGCTTTTTCAACAATGTCGCCGTGGGCGCCATGCAGGCGCGTGAGGTTCATGGGGTGACGCGCATCGCCGTGGTCGATTTCGACGTGCATCACGGCAACGGCACGCAGGCGATGTTCTGGGACGACGAAAACCTGTTCTTCGGCTCGTCGCACCAGTCGCCCTTTTATCCGGGCACCGGCAGCGCGGCGGAGCAGGGCGTTGCCGGCAACATCGTCAACGCGCCGCTGGCCGCCGGTTCGGGCAGCGTTGAGTTCCGCGAGGCCTGGGAGGGGATCATTCTGGCGGGGTTGGCCGAGTTCAAGCCGGAGTTCCTGTTGATTTCGGCGGGTTTCGATGCCCATGAGGCGGACCCGCTGGCCCAACTGCGGCTGAGCGAAGATGATTATGTCTGGGTCACGCGCAGGCTGATGAAAATCGCCGACGAGCATTGCGGAGGGCGCATCGTCTCGACGCTGGAGGGCGGCTACGATCTGGGTGCGCTGGCCCGCTCGGCGGCCGTTCATGTGAAGACGCTGATGCAGGTCTGATTGCGCCGGGCGTTTTTCGGCAAACCGGGCTTGGCCTTGCGCCCGTGGGGAAGTACACTCCGGCCTGTCACAGGAGGACCCATGACAGACGCTAAAATACCCGACGATATAGGCAAGATGAAGTTTGAGGATGCCCTCGCCGAGCTTGAGGGTATCGTCAAGGAGCTAGAGGATGGCAAGGTCGAGCTGGACGGCGCGATCGAAAAATATGAACGCGGCGCCGCGCTGAAAAAGCATTGCGAGGCCAAGCTGACCGAGGCCCAGGCGCGAATCGAAAAAATCACGCAAAATGCCGGCGGCATCGCCGCGGAACCCGCGAACCTGGACTGATTTCCCATGGATGCATTACAGCAGGCGATGGCGAGTACGGCCATCGATGTCGAGGCCACCTTGCAAAAGGTGATGGCGTCGGAAGACGAGCCGGAACGCCGGCTGTTCGACGCCATGCGCTATGCGGCGCTGGGCGGCGGGAAACGCCTGCGGCCCTTCCTGGTTCTGCAGGGGGCCGGGCTGTTTTCGGTCAGCCGGAAATCGGCGCTGCGCGCGGCCGCCGCGATCGAGCTGATCCATTGCTATTCGCTGGTTCATGACGATCTGCCGGCGATGGACGACGATGATTTACGGCGCGGCAAACCGACGGTGCACAAGGCCTTCGACGAGGCCACCGCGATTCTGGCCGGCGACGCGCTGCTGACGTTGGCCTTCGAGGTTCTGGCCCATCCCGACACCCATTCCAACCCGGACGTACGCTGCAGACTGGTTGCCGCGCTGGCCCGCGCCGCCGGGGCGCATGGCATGGTGGCCGGGCAGATGATCGACCTTTCGGTCGGCGCGCGTGAGGTGGATATTGGCGAGATCACGCGCCTGCAGCGGCTGAAAACCGGAGCGCTGATCGGTTTTGCCTGCGAGGCTGGCGCCATCCTGGGCCAGGCCGCCGAGGCCCAGCATGAGGCCCTGCGCGGCTATGCCCATGATCTGGGGCTGGCCTTCCAGATTGCCGACGATTTGCTGGATGTAGAAGGCACGGCGGAGGAAGTAGGCAAGGCCGTGGGCAAGGATGCGGATCAGGGCAAGGCGACCTTCGTGTCGATCCTGGGACCCGAGCGCGCCCGCGCCCAGGCGCATATGCTGGTCCAACAGGCGGTCGCCCATCTTGCAATTTTCGACGAAAAGGCGGATTTTCTCCGCAAAGTCACACAATATATTGTCGAACGCCGTTCGTGAGCTAACTTTTGGGCGGGACCGGACCCGCGGAGACTGATTTGAGCGATAACGAAAAATCCAAGACGCCGCTGCTGGACACGGTGCAAACACCCGCGGACCTGCGTAATCTGCCGGAACGCCAGATTCGCGAATTCGCCGACGAATTGCGTGCGGAGATGATCCATGCGGTCTCGGTGACCGGCGGCCATCTGGGCGCGGGGCTGGGCGTGGTGGAGCTGACCACGGCGCTGCATTATGTTTTCGACACGCCGCGCGACGTGCTGATCTGGGATGTCGGCCATCAATGCTATCCGCACAAGATCCTGACCGGGCGGCGCGACCGCATCCGCACATTGCGCCAGGGCGGCGGCCTTTCGGGCTTCACCAAGCGTTCGGAAAGCGAATATGACGCGTTCGGGGCGGGGCACAGCTCCACCTCGATCTCGGCCGGGCTGGGATTTGCCGTGGCGCGCGATCTCGCCGGCGGAGACAACAACGTCATCGCGGTGATCGGCGACGGCTCGATGAGCGCCGGCATGGCCTATGAGGCGATGAACAATGCGGGCTCAATGGACAGCCGGCTGATCGTCATCCTGAACGACAACGACATGTCGATCGCCCCGCCGGTGGGCGCGATGAGCGCCTATCTGTCGCGGCTGATCTCGTCGAAATCATACGTCTCGCTGCGCAACCTGGCGAAGTCCGTGGTCGAGCATTTCCCGCGCCCCCTGGAAACCGCGGCCAAGCGGGCCGAGGAATATGCCCGCGGCATGGTGACCGGCGGCACATTGTTCGAGGAGCTGGGCTTCTATTATGTCGGGCCGATCGACGGCCATAACCTGGACCATCTGCTGCCGGTGTTGAAGAACGTCCGGGACTCTAAGGAAGATGGGCCGGTGCTGATCCATGTGGTGACGCAGAAGGGCAAGGGCTACAAGCCGGCCGAGGAATCGGACGATAAATATCACGGCGTCTCGAAATTCGATGTGGTGACCGGCGCCCAGGTCAAGGGCCAGGCGAACGCGCCCAGCTATACCAGCGTCTTCGCCAAGGGCCTGATCCGCGAGGCCGAGGAAGACGACAAGATCGTCGGGATCACCGCGGCCATGCCGTCTGGCACCGGGTTGGATTTTTTCATGGGACGCTTCCCCGAACGCTGTTTCGACGTGGGCATCGCCGAGCAGCATGGGGTGACCTTCGCGGCGGGGCTGGCCGCCGCCGGCTACAAGCCCTTCGTGGCGATCTATTCGACATTCCTGCAGCGCGGCTACGACCAGGTGGTCCATGACGTGGCGGTGCAGAAATTGCCCGTGCGTTTCGCCATCGACCGGGCCGGGCTGGTGGGCGCGGACGGCGCCACCCATGCCGGCGCCTTCGACCTCGCCTACTTGTGCTGCCTGCCTGACTTCGTGGTGATGGCGGCGGCCGACGAGGCGGAACTGATGCATATGGTGGCCACCGCGGCCAGCATCGACGACCGGCCCTGCGCCTTCCGCTATCCACGCGGCGAGGGCGTGGGCGTCGATCTGCCGGAACGCGGCGAGGTGCTGGAGATCGGCAAGGGCCGGGTGCTGCGCGAGGGCTCAACCGTCGCGATCCTCAGCTTCGGCACGCGATTGCAGGAATCCCTGAAGGCCGCCGACGATCTGGCGGCGCGGGGGCTGTCGGTAACGGTGGCCGACGCGCGCTTCGCCAAGCCGCTGGACGAGGAATTGCTGCGCCGGCTGGCGCGCGGCCATGAGGTATTGATCACCATCGAGGAAGGCTCCAGCGGCGGTTTCTCGGCCCAGGTGCTGCAGTTCCTGGCCGCCAACGACCTGACCGACAACCTGAAAATCCGCCCGCTGACCCTGCCGGACGTCTTCCAGGACCACGACAAACCCGAGAAGCAATACGAAGACGCGGGTCTGACCGCGGCGGGAATCGTGGAAACCGCGCTAACGGCGCTGGGGAAATCGGCCAGCGCGACCAGCCCGAAACGGGCGTAGTGGCGCCTTGTCTTCATAACGCTTGACCCTGTCGGCACTGTTAGTACACTTCTTTTTTTCCGGTTAAACCCCGCTTTAATGGGATGACGGAGACGGTGGCGCCTGCTTGTCCGGCCGACGCCCCGCCAAATAAAACAACGACAACAGGAACAGGGAACAAAGATCATGGCTAAATTTACAAGACGCACGGCAATCAAATCCGCGCTCGCGGCGGGCGCCGCGGCCGGCGTATCCTCGCTGGGCTTCCCGGCGATCGCGGCCAAAAAGCCGATCAAGGTCGGCGCGGTGCAGCCGTTCAGCGGCGGGCTGGAGCTTTATGGCAACCAGGCCAAACTGGGGCTGGACCTGGCGGTAAAGGAAATCAACGCGGCTGGCGGCATCATGGGAAGCCCGGTCGAGATCATTTATGAGGACAACAAGACCGATCCCAAGGCCTCGGTCGAGCGGTCGAACAAGCTGATTCAGAGCGACGAGGTCATCGCGGTCTCCGGGCCGATCACGTCCAACGCGCGCGACGCAATGGCGCCCACCTTCAAGCGCAACAAGACGCCGCTGCTGTACGCCACCAATTACGAGGGCGGCGCCTGCGACCGCTATATCTTCGGCTTCAACACCGTGCCGAACCAGGAACTGGCGAAGCTGTTGCCGCATATGAACAAGGCATTCGGCGACAGTTATTACCTGTTCGGCACCGATTACGTCTGGCCGCAGAAGATGTTCGAGACGACGGAGAAGATCGTCGGCGGGCTGGGCGGCAAGGTCGCCGGCAAGGAGTTCACGCCCTGGGCGGTGAAGGAATTCACCCCGGTGATCCGCCGCATCGCCGACAGCGGCGCCAAGGTTCTGGTGCTGGCGGTGCCCGGCGACAGCATCACCTTTATCAAGCAGGCCGAGGGCTTCGGGCTGCTGAAGGACGTGACGGTGGCATTCCTGGGGTTCTCGGAGGCCTATCTCGGCGCGTTTGGCGAGGGCGGCGGCCAGAACATGTGGGTGACGGTGCCGCTGATTTCAGGCAGCGACGAGCCCGGCGTCAAGGATTTCGCGGCCCGCATCCGCAAGAATGCCGGCGACGACGTGGTGATCTCGCATTATGTAATGACCCACTATAATTCGATGATGGCGATGAAGGCGGCGCTGGAAAAGACCGGCAAGGTGGACCGCGAATCCTTGGTCGACGGGCTGGAGGGTCTGACCATCGCGAGCCCGACCGGCGATATTTCCATCGGCGCCAAGGATCATCACGTCACCATGAACATGTATCTCGCCAAGACCGAGGGCGCCGGCCTGAAAACCGTCGAAGCACTGGGCGCCCTGGCCCCGGAGGCGGGCTGCGGCTGATCGCCGGGCGGTGACGTATTACCCTCACTGCATCCCTCCTCCGTCACGGGGGAGGGACGCAATAGTGGCGCGCTACAATATGCGGAGCAGGCGTGAGCAGACTGCTTGAACTCGACAATGTCACCAAGCGCTTCGGCGGGATCGAGGCTGTGTCCGGGGTCAGTCTGGCGCTGGGCGAGGGTGAGTTGCTGTGCATCATCGGGCCGAACGGCTGTGGCAAGACGACCCTGTTCAATCTGATTAGCGGCGCCTTTGCCCCGACATCCGGCGCCATGCGCTACGAGGGCCGGAATATCGCCGGGCTGGCGGCCTGGCGCGTGGCGCGGCTGGGGATCGGGCGCAAATTCCAGGTGCCGGGCATCTATCCGGAACTGACTGTGCGCCAGAATATCGACGTGCCGCTGTTCGCCAAGGCGGGCCGGCGCGGATTGCTGGGCCTGTTCGACCACGACGCGGCCGATACGGATTTCGGTGAATTCCTGGCGATGGTGCGCTTGGACGGCAAGGCGGACCGGCCCGCCGGCGAGTTGTCCCACGGCGAGAAACAATGGCTCGAAATTGGCATGGTTCTGGCCAGCCGGCCGCGCCTTATGCTGCTGGACGAGCCGACCGCCGGCATGACCATGGGCGAGACCGAGGCGACCGCCGACCTGCTCCTGGAAATCCACCGGCGCACCGGCATCGCCGCCATCGTGATCGAGCATGACATGGGTTTCGTGCGGCGGCTGGGCTGTCCCATCGCGGTGATGATGCGCGGCGCCATCCTGTGCCGGGGCGGATACGAGGAAGTCAGCGCCAACCCGGAGGTGCGCGAGGCTTATCTGGGGGAACGCGCGCCATGCTGACGCTGGAAGGCGTGACCGCGGGCTATGGCGGCGGCCAGGTGCTGCAGGGGATCGATCTGGAACTGACGGCCGGAACGGTCACCGCCCTGCTGGGCCGTAACGGTATGGGCAAGACGACGCTGATGAAAACGATCATGGGGCTGCTGCGGCCGGACGCCGGGCGGATCCTGTTCGACGGGCGCGACCTGGCGGGGCGGAAGCCATACGAGATCGCTAACTCAGGCATTGGCTACGTGCCACAGGGGCGTGAGGTTTTTCCGGATTTCACCGTGGCCGAGAATCTGGCCATGGGCGTGCTGGGCAAGCCAGCGAACCGGCGCGACATTGCCGATGGGATATACGACTCCTTCCCGATCCTGAAGGAACGGCTGGACCAGAAGGCCGGCACCATGTCGGGCGGACAACAGCAACAGCTCGCCATCGCGCGGGCGCTGGCCGGCCGCCCGCGCCTGTTGTTGCTGGACGAGCCGTCGGAGGGCATCCAGCCCTCCATCGTGCGCGAGATCGCCGCCACCATGCGCGCCGTGGCGGAACGCGACGGGCTGACGGTGCTGGTGGTCGAGCAGAACGTGGAAATGGTGTTCGACATGGCGCGCGACTGCGCCTTCATCGAAAACGGCCGGGTCGCCGAACGCACGGATGTCGCGGCGCTGCGCCATGACGATGCGCCGCTGCATCGGTATTTGTCGGTGTAATAATGGACCAGCTTCTCATCCTTGTACTCGACGCCAGCAACTTCATCCTTGCCATTGTGCTGGTGGCGATGGGACTGGTGATTATCTTCGGGCTGATGAACGTCATCAACATGGCCCATGGCGAGTTCTTCCTGTTGGGCGCCTATGCGGTCGTCATGGTGGAATCGGCGGGCGGGCATTTCTGGCTGGGACTGCTGCTTGCCCCTGTTTTCGTCGGCCTCGTCGGGCTGGTGCTGGAAGAACTGGTGATCCGCCATGTCTATCACCGGTTTCTCGATACCATCCTGGCCACCTGGGGGCTGTCGATCTTCATCAAGCAGGCGGTGGTGCTGATTTTCGGCCCGGCGGCGATGACCGTGACCACGCCGATCACGGCGACCGTGGAGATTTTCGGCTTCACCTATCCGGTTTATCGCCTGTTCATTATGGGCGCCTCCCTGGCGGTGATCGCCTTCACCTTCTGGCTGTTCTTTCGCACGCGCTTCGGGTTGACGGCGCGCGGCGTTATCGCGAACCGGAACATGGCCGCCTGCCTGGGCGTGAACACCCGCCGGCTGGACCGCATGACCTTCGCCTTCGGCGCGGCGCTGGCCGGGCTGGCCGGCGCGGTGATGGCGCCGATCATGAGCGTCGATCCGCAGATGGGAATGGGCTTTCTGGTGCCGGCTTTCCTGGCGATTCTGGTAGGCGGGGCGGGGCTGGCAGGCGCCCTGGCGGGGGCCGCGGTCGTGGGTGGGGCCGACACCGTGGCGGCCAACCTGTGGTCGCCGGTGGCGGCGCAGATTGTGGTGTTCTCGATGGCGATCGTGGCGATCCGCCTGTTCCCGCGCGGCATCGCCGGCGCGTGGCGCAAACGATGATTGCGTCGCTGCCACGCCTCGCGCCCGCGCTCGCCATCGGCGCCATATTGCTGTTGGCGCCGCTGACGATGAGCAATTACGAGACCGGGCAACTGGCGCAATATTTCACCTACGGTATCTTTGCCATGAGCCTGGCCCTGGTCTGGGGGCAGGGCGGGTTGCTGTGTTTCGGGCAGGCGGTGTTCTTCGGCATCGGTGCCTATGCGATGAGCGTGACGACACTGGACATGCTGCCGGGAATCGGCGCGTACGGTTCGACTTGGGCGGGACTGGTGGCGGCGATCGCCCTGCCGGCGTTGTTTGCCAACCTGCTGGGCCGGTTTCTGTTCTATGGGCGCGGGCTGCAGGGAGCTTATTTCGGCATCGTAACGCTGGCCATCGCGGTTATCGCCGAGCGGGCCGCCGTCAACTGGAAATGGATCGGCGGGCTGAACGGGCTGATGAACGTGCCGCCGCTGAATCTGGGCCTGACCGGCGACGGATATGAAATCTGGGACAAGGTACCGGTGTATTATATAACGCTGGCAGTTGCGGCGCTGGTCTACGCCGGGCTGCAGGCGCTGATCGGCTCACGCTACGGCACGGTAATCCGCGCGGTGCGCGACGCCGAGGAACGCACCGGTTATTTCGGATACGATACCGCCGGCGTGAAATTGACCCTATTTACCCTGGGCGCGGCGCTGGCAGGGCTGGCGGGGGCGTTGTTCGTCACCCAGTTCGAATTCGCCTCGCCGCCGCTGATCGGCTTCGCGCTTTCCACCGAAGTGCTGATCTGGGTGGCGCTGGGCGGACGCGGCTATCCGCTGGCCGCCTTCCTCGGCGCGATCCTGGTGAAATATGCCGAGGCGTCGCTGTTCAAGTATCTCGGCGATTATTGGCTGTTGGGGCTGGGCGCGCTCTGCGTGCTCAGCGTCATATGGTTTCCGCGCGGTCTGATCGGCGAGGCGATCCACCGGCTCGAGAGTTCGAGGCCCTAATCCTCCGCCGGCTTTTCGTCGCCGATTTTCCGTGATTCATAGGCCCGCTGTTCCCGTTCCCTGTTCAACCGGCGCGCCTCGTCATCCTGCCGACGACGTTCGGCTTTGTCGGGTTGGGGTTCGGTACGATCTTCCCGTTGCCGGGCTCGCTTGCCGGGCTCGGTTGCCATTCCAGGAATTCGCCCCGCCAACGCGACCAGCGCTAGAGCCACTAGCCCGCAGAGAGTGGCCAGAAGAATCGGATCCAGCCAGGGCCGCCCCCAGAGCACAAAAAAGGAGATGCCCACGATGACTGTCTTGATGCCAATTTCGATCCTGGAGCCGTCGCCCACCACGAATCCAAAAAAGACCGAAGCAAAGGGCATTGCGATGAAGGCGGCCCAGACCGACCATGTCGGCGCCGCCTCGAAATCGACGAGAACCCAGTAGTAGCCGAACAGCAGGGTGAGGCCCCAACCGAGCCCGAGCAAGGTGACCAGCGAGACCACGGACAACAATATAGAGCGCTTCAGTTTCGCGCGATCCCGTTTCCTGTCTTGTTGTTCGTCGGTCATTATCAACGAACCCTGATATTAGTAACGCAGCCTCATGGGCGGCATCTGCACCACGCCCGCTGGCGGTTTCAGTAGTTCCAGATCTTCGGTCGACAGACCGATCCGGCCACTTATTTCGTCGATCACGCCGGCCTCTTCGCCGCCGAAAAGGGAGGCGCCGAGTTGGGCCAGGGGCATGCCGCCGCCTTGCAGCATCTTCATCACTTCATCGAATGGCGATTGCGGCTTTGGCCACAGCGCCAGCGTTATGCCGTCCTCGGCATCCAGTCCCAGGGCTTTCTTTACCTCGATGACCGCCTCGTCATAACCGCCCAGCGCATCGACCAGCCCGTTATCCAGCGCGTCCTTGCCGGTCCACACGCGCCCGCGCGCGACCAGGTCCATCTGACCGGCGTCCATTCCACGGTCTTCCATCGCCTTGGCGGTAAAGTCCTTGTAGATGAAATCCAGCATTTCCCGGAAACGTTTTTCGCCGCCCACCGGGAAGTCGCGGATAAAGCTCCACATGCCCGCATTCTCGCCAACATGCAACTCGTCCCAGGTAATGCCAAAGCGCGCCCACAATTTTTCGGTGACCACCTTGCCGCCGAAAACGCCAATCGAGCCCGTGATGGTGCCCGGTTGTGCAATAACCCGGTCGGCCGGCATGGCGACGAAATAACCGCCAGACGCGGCCGTCGCCCCCATCGACACGATGACCGGCTTGCCGGCCGCGCTGGCACGGCGCACCTCGCGCCAGACGATGTCGGACGCGATGTAAGAGCCGCCGGGGCTGTTGATACGGAACAGAATCGCTTTGATTTCTTCGTCGTCGGTGGCGTCGGAAAAGGCTTCGGCCACGCGGTGGGCCATGAAGCCGGCGCCCTCGAACCCATCGCCATCGCCGCCGCCACCCATCTCGATCGCGCCGTTGCCGTATATCAGCGCAACTTTTGGCCCCTCGCTATTGGGACGATCGATGCCGGCCAGATAGTCCTCGAGGAAAACATTCTCAATCTCTTCGCCTTCGATCTCCATGCCTTCGTCAATGAACTCGTCCCAGTAGCCGATCCGGTCGATCAGCCCGACTTCCAGCGCCTCTTGCGCCAGGTAGGGACCATTATCCACCAGTTTGCGAACCTCGGCCTCATTGAACCCGCGCGATTCCGCGACCCCGGCGACCAGTTGTCCGTAGAGGGAATCGAGAAGCGTTTGCAGGTTTTCGCGGGCCGGGTCGCTCATCGCATAGTCGGTCAGGGATTCAGGCGACGACTTGTATTCGTGGCGCTGCCCGACCCGAGGCTCCACCTCCAGTTTGTCCAGCATCCCCCTGGCGTAGGGAATTTCCATGGATATGCCGATCAGGCCCACGCCGCCGGAAGGTTGCACCCAGATTTCGTCGAAACCGCTGGCCAGATAATAGACCGCCGATCCACCGCCGAGACCGCCTAGATCTTCGGTGAACAGTCGTGCGGTTTTGCCGGCGCCGCGCAATTCCGCGACTGCGGCGCGCAATTCCTGGGCCGCGGAAAGGTTGATCCCGAAACCGCCCATATAGACAGCTATTCCCGAAACGCGTTCATCCGTGGCGGCCGCTCGCAGCCCCATGACAACCTCGCGCAGCACCAGGCCCTGATCTTCGAACAGGAAGCTCTCCGATTTGCGCCGGTCCCGGATCTCGCCCTCTAAATTGACCCGCAATACCATCCGGTCCGGCAAAGGTTCCACGCCACCGGACCCATATATGGCCGCCGCTACACTGATGACTACGGTAATCACGACCACCGCGCCGATGACAGTGAAGGACCCGACAATAAATCGCCATATATATTTCATCGGGCTCCCATCCTATAAAGATAGCCCGGCAACCAGGTCACGCGCCTTGCGCCAGGCCGCCACGGCCCCCGCCTCGTCGTCCAGGGTAGCGAGCACGCGGGCGTAGGTGCGCCAGTTCCATATGCTGCTGGGCCGGTCGGCGCTGCGCTCCGACATCAGTGACCGGGCGATATCCAGCCGGCCCGCGCGGACCGCCGCCGATATCAGCAGGCGGTGAAAAATATCCTGCTGCGCGACGCTGCCGCCAAGATAACGCAGGTCGTAACGCAAGGGCTGCAACAGATCGACGACGCGATCGAAATCGCCGCAGGAATAGGCCAGTATCGCAGCGCAGAGCGGGGTCCCGATCTCGCCATAAATAGTGGCCGCCATGCCTTGCGACGCGACGGCATGCGCCGACATGGAATCAATCATTTCCTGTGCCGCGTCCAGGCGGCCATCGGCGGCCAACGCCATCATGTAGTGGGCGTCGGCGAAAGCCAGTTGGTGATCGCCCGCATGGGCCTCGGCCTTGTCGGCCAATTCGATCCAGCGGCTACCGACATCGACGCCGGTCTCTTCCAGCCGCCACAGCAGGGAGGTGGCATTGACAATATCCAGATAATCGTCGGTTTCCTCGGCGCGGATACGACTGTCATAGCCATCGAGCACGGCGTGATAGCGTTCCAGGTCCATCAACAGCAGGGCTCCGTGCCACCACAGGTGATTGGAGAAATTGCTGCAATTGGCCCAGATTTTTTCGGATGCTTTCAGCCATTCCGTGCCCTCGCGATGGCGGCCCTGCATCTCCAGCACATGGGTCACCGCATGGATCGCCCAGACATCCGCCGGGTTGATCGCCACCGCATGATGGCCCACGGCTTCCGCGTTCGCGTAGTCGCCGCATTCCTCCAGTCCGAAGGCATACATGCCCAGCACGAAGCCATGGCCGGGCGTATCTTCATTCCAGGCATAGAGCACCCGAGCAATCGAATCGCGGATATTGCGGGCATCGCCGAGATAGAAATAGGTACGATTGAGGAGTTTCAGCGCCAACAAGTCGAGCGGATGTTCCAGCAGGATTTTTTCCCACAGCTCCAGCGCGCCCTGCCAGTCGTCGCCATGCCAGGCGCCCAGCGCCGATATATGGTCGCGCTCGCGCTGGGTGGCGCCGCGCTCCAGCGCCGATTTTTTGGCCGCCGTTATCGCCGCGCTGATCCGCTCGTCCATCGCGCGGACCGCGAAGAGTTTCATGAAACAGCCGTTGGCCACATGGCCCATCAGGAAATCGGCATCGGCCTGCAACGCCCGTTTAAGGTGATCGCCGGCATCGCTGCGAAATCCCATCCAGGATGCGATGGCATCGTCGAACTGGCGCACGGCATCCTCGCTGGATGTGGTGTAGGCCACATCCCGCCGGTCGTTCTGTATTGCTATCGTGCGTTCCGACAAACCGTGTTCACCCACATTGCGCCCTGTGTCGCAGCAAATGATCGGCCAGGACACATGCCATCATTGCTTCGCCAACCGGGACCGCGCGGATCCCGACGCAAGGATCGTGACGCCCTTTCGTTAAGATATCACTATCGTCCCCGCCCAAAGTGACCGTTTTTCGGGGACTGAGGATGGAACTGGTGGGTTTGACGGCAAATCGCACCACGATATCCTGGCCGCTGCTGATGCCGCCGAGGATACCGCCTGCATTGTTGGCGGTGAAAACGGGCTCTCCATCCGGGCCCATGCGCATTTCGTCGGCGTTTTCCTCGCCGGTCAGGGCCGCCGCGGCCAAACCGGCGCCAATCTCGACGCTTTTTACCGCGTTGATGCTCATCATCGCCTTGGCCAGATCGGCGTCCAGCTTGTCGTAGACCGGCGCGCCGAGACCGGCCGGCGCGCCCTCGGCTACAATCTCGACAACCGCACCGACGGAAGAACCGGCCTTGCGGATGCCGTCCAGATAGCCTTCCCAGCTCTGCGCCGCCTTACGGTCGGGACACCAGAAGGGATTGTCCTCGACCGCGTCCCAATCCCAGGATTCGCGGTCGATATGATGGGGCCCAAGCTGCACCAGGGCGCCGCGAATTCGTAGCGAATCGCCAAGTATCTTGCGCGCGATCGCCCCGGCGGCAACCCGCATCGCGGTTTCGCGCGCCGACGAGCGCCCGCCGCCCCGGTGGTCGCGGATTCCGTATTTCTTCCAGTAGGTATAATCGGCATGCCCGGGGCGGAATTTTTCGGCGATGTCGCCATAGTCCTTCGACCGCTGGTCCATGTTTTCGATCATCAGGCCGATCGGCGTACCGGTGGTCTGGCCCTCGAAAACGCCGGACAGGATTTTCACCTCGTCCGGTTCCTTGCGCTGGGTGGTGAAGCGCGACTGGCCCGGCCGCCGCCGGTCGAGCCAGTACTGGATATCGGGTTCGCTCAACGGAATTCTGGGCGGCGTACCCTCGACCACACAGCCGATGGCAGGCCCGTGGCTTTCACCGAACGTGGTGAATCGAAACAGATGACCGAAGCCGTTGCCGCTCATGCCTTCCCGTTGAGGCTGGCGAGGAGTTCGGCGACTTCGTCGGCCGCATCGACCGCGACCATGCCGACCGTGTGATAGCCGCAATCCACATGATGCACCTCGCCGGTTACGCCGGCGCCCAGGTCGCTGAGCAGATAAACGCCGGAGCCACCCACCTCGTCGATGGAGACGTTGCGTTTCAAGGGCGAGTTCAACTCGTTCCATTTCAGGATATAGCGGAAATCGCCGATGCCCGAGGCCGCCAATGTCTTGATCGGCCCCGCCGAGATGGCGTTCACGCGAATGTTCTGGGCGCCGAGATCGACCGCCAGATAGCGCACGCTGGCCTCCAGCGCCGCCTTGGCCACGCCCATGACGTTGTAATGGGGCATGACGCGCTCGGCCCCGTAATAGGTCAGGGTCAGCAGGCTGCCGCCATCGGGCATCATGGTCATCGCCCGGGCCGCGACGGCGGTGAAGGAGAAACACGAGATATCCATGGTGCGCAGGAAATTGTCCCGGCTGGTAGCGACATACTTGCCCTTGAGCTCTTCCTTGTCGGAAAACGCCACCGCATGGACCACGAAATCGATACTGCCCCATTTGTCGCGCAGGGCGTCGAAGGTCGCGTCTACAGAGCCCTCGTCGGTTACGTCGCATGGCAGCAGAAGGTTGGAGCCCACGGATTCAGCCAGCGGCCGCACGCGTTTTTCCAACGCCTCGCCCTGATAGGTAAAAGCCAGTTCAGCGCCGTGGGCGGCGGCAGAACGCGCGATCCCCCAGGCAATCGAACGCTCGTTGGCAACGCCCATGATAAGGCCGCGCTTGCCGGCCATCAACGGTTTGGGATCGGTCATCTAATCCTCGCGAAGGGAATATATTAATGGTTTGAAGGCATCCTACACAGAAAGTCCGTGCGGTCAAAGCAGTGCTATAGCGCGTTTCCACAAGCCTGTAACATGTTTATGATCGTTTTCTAGGGCAGCATCTGCACAAATAGAATCGCCGCTCGCGATTTCATTTGTACGGATAAAGCTGCTCGCCCCCTGATGTAGCGGGCAATTTGATCGGGTATTGCCCTAGCGAGGACTCATGGAAGATAGCGAGAACAGTCCGCGGCAAGAAAACAGTTTCGTGGCCCGCGCGACGGCGGCGCTGGGTTATCTGCGCCATGTGCTGTCCCGCTTTGCCGCCGACCAGTGCCCACAGCGCGCGGCGGCGCTGACTTATACCACGCTGCTGGCCATGGTGCCGCTGGTGGCTGTCAGCTTCACGATATTTTCCGCGTTCGAGGCCTTCAGCGCGGTTCAGGATCAGGTCAAGAGTTTCATTTTCGAAAACTTCGTGCCACAGGTGGGCTCCGTCGTTCAGGAACATATGGAGCAGTTCGCCAGCAAAACCAAAGGGTTGTCCATTGTCGGCGCGCTGTTCCTGTTCCTGACCTCGATGATGCTGCTGTCATCAATCAGTTCCACCTTCAACAACATCTGGCGTGTGCGGCAGAAGCGGGGGCTGATCGCGCGGCTGCCGACCTACTGGGTAATCCTGACGCTAACCCCCGCCCTGCTGGCGGCCAGCATGGTGCTATCCACCTACCTGTTTGCGCTGGCGCAGGAATCGGGGGTCGAGCAGTTTACCGGCTCCCTGACACGCCTGGCCATATTCGTGCCGCTGGTCGTTCAGATTGCCGGGCTGTTCGTGCTGTACCGCTTCGCGCCGGATTACCCCGTGCGCTGGAGCGATGCCATGGCGGGCTCGGTAACGGCCGGCGTGGTGCTTGAGATTCTGAAGAAGGGCTTCGGCCTCTACGTCACCACATTCCCGACCTACCAGACGATATACGGCGCGATGGCAACTATCCCGATCTTCCTGATCTGGATGTATGTGATGTGGAACGTCGTGCTGTGGGGCGCGGAGATGGCGGCGGCCCTGCCCGAATGGCGGTCGGGTGTCAGCCGTCATGAAAGCGAGCAGCGCACGCCCTCGGCGATCATGGCGGCGGCGGCCTCGATCCTGGCCCTGTTGCTGGCGGCGCATCGCGTTGGCGGCGGCCTGCACTGGCGCCACCTGCAGCGCCGGACCGGCCAGCCCGCCGAACTGTTGACCACCGCCACCGAAGCCCTGCGGCGGGCGCGTTATATCGAAAAAAGCGACCGCAACGCCTGGTTTCTGACCCGCGATCTCGACCAGGTCACGCTGGCCGACCTGCATGGCGATCTTGGTCTTTCCTTGTCGGAAGCGGCCGGCCAGGCGGCGCATGCGGCCTGGGGCGCGAAGCTGGCCGAGGCCCTGCGCGGCGGCGAACAGGCCGGCCACGCCGCCATGGACATGTCGCTGAAATCATTGCTGGCGACGGAAGACAGCCAAATCGCCCATCTCGTGATCGACCACGATCCGGGCGAGGACCAAGACGAGGACGAAGACGGCGAACCCAAAGACTATAAAAATCGCCTGCTGGCGCTGCTCGGACTGGCCTGGCTGGTGGGGCGGTAGGGCAGAGCACAGGCTTCGGGAATCAGTCGCCGCGCCCGAATTCTATGCCTGATTCCAAAAATTTTTTGGGTTCGACCCCATGCGCCAGTGTTTTCCGCGGGTTTCAGGGTCCTCCCGAAGGGCTGGTGACGGGTCACATTATATATTTTATTAATATAAAATCACAAATCGATAGACGCAGGTTATATTAGCGGCGAGAGCCGAAGTTATGTCCATATTCTTCTGCAATTTGGTGTTCATGGCATCTGGTATTTGCTGGGCCGCCCCGCTTCCTCAATCCAGTTTGAACTTCTTCCTTGGATCGTAATCCTCAGGTTCCCAACCCTTCAAGAACTCCGCCAACTTCTCAGCCCCCGCCTCCGGCAACACAATCCGCAGCTTGATGAACTGGTCGCCGCGGCGGCCGCCCTTCGGGGTCATGATGCCGCGGCTTTTCAGGCGCAGGACCGTGCCGCCGCTGGAGTTGGGGGGCACGGTCGCGTTTACCGGGCCGTCGATGGTCGGCACCTTTACCTTGCCGCCCAGCACCGCTTCATGCAGCGTGATCGGCAGATCGAGATGAATATCCAGGCCTTCGCGGCGCATGAAAGGGTGGGGCTCAATCTGAACCTCGATGAAGGCGTCGCCGGCGTCGCCACCGGCCGGGCCGGGCATGCCCTGGCCCTTCATGCGCAAGCGCTGGCCCTCTTCCGTGCCCGGTGGCAGGTTCACGTCCAGCGTCTTGCCGTTGTACAGCGAAACCCGCTGGCGCCCCCCGCGCATGGCATCAAGGAACGAAACGGTGGTGGTATAGGTAAGATCCCGGCCCTTGGGCCTGTGCGCCCGATGCTGTTGCTGGCCCTGTTCCCGCTTGCCGCGGCCGAACAGGTCGGAGAACAGGTCGTCGATATCGATGCCGCCACCACCACCGCCGAAATCGAAGCCGCCCGCGGCGTCCTTGCGGTAATGGCGGTGGAAGGGATTTTGGGCCGTTCCGTCGGCGCCTATCATGCCGGAATCGTACTGGCGGCGACGTTCCTCGTCCGACAGTAAATCGTAGGCGGCCGTAACCTCCTTGAATTTCTGTTCGACCGATTCGTCGCCAGGATTCACGTCCGGGTGCAGCTTCTTGGCCAGCGCCCGGTACGTCTTTTTGATATCGGCCTGGCTGGCATCGCGCGCCACGCCCAGCAGTTCATAAGGATCCTTCATCGCCCGCCCTAGTGGTGTGAATGAGACATATGGTACCCATGGGACGGCCTTGCGCGCCCACCGGCGGCGTTGCGCGCGGCTGGCTAAGCGCCAGCATCGGGGCGCACCACGCGCTTGTTCGTATTACCGCGAACGGCCGAACAATTTTACTCATTCACACCACTAGTTCCTCTCAAGTCTTGCGGCCAATTTATACGCCGAAAGGTAAAGATATTGCCTACTGGACGATCTTCCAGGCTCCGTCGGGCTGCTGGCAGGCGACGCCATAGGCGTCTTCCGGGCGGCCGCCGATTGTCACGGTCTGCTGGAACTCGCGGCAATATTCGCCGGTCTGGTCGTGGGTTCCCTCGCGAACCGGGGTGACCGACCCGTAATGGCCGTTGTCGGGGTTCTCCCATGTGATCGGCTGACCGATCGGCGCGGTCTGGGCCTGTTCGTAGGCGCGCTCCGCGGCCATCTGGTCGGCGCGGTCCATGGAACGACCGACCTCGCCGCCCAGCAACGCACCTAGCAGGGTGCCGATGGCGACGCCCACTACCCGGCCACTACCACCCCCAACCTGGGCGCCAACGACCGCGCCGGTACCGGCGCCGATGACCGTTCCCGCCGTCTCCTTCTGTCCCATGCCGGCACAGGCCGACAGCATCGATGCCGTCGTGGCAATGACGATGATTTTCTTGACCAACATGACGTGTCCTTTCACTTTGTGGCCACCTGAGTCGCCTCCGGCCCCTACACGGGTGAACTTATACTCGAAATGCGGAAAGGCGATTGATCTGTCACAAATGCCATGTGTTATATGAATGTGAGATGACTGAAAAACAAGAAGCCAATCCATTTGAACGTTTCGCGGCCTGGTTCGAGGAAGCCAGGGGGGCGGAGCCAAACGATCCCAACGCCATGACGCTGGCCACCGCCGACTCACGCGGGCGGGCATCGGCGCGCATGGTGCTGTTGAAGGATTTCGACGAGGCGGGATTCGTATTCTACACCAACCTGGAAAGCCGCAAGGGCGGCGACCTGGCCGAAAACCCTTATGCCGCCCTGCTGTTCCACTGGAAAAGCCTGCGTAGACAAGTGCGCGTGGAAGGGCCGGTAACGCCGGTCAGCGACGAAGAAGCCGACGAATATTTCGCCAGCCGCCCGCGCGGCAGCCGTATTGGCGCCTGGGCCAGCGACCAGTCGCGCCCGATGGAGGGCATGTTCGTGCTGGAACGGCGAGTCGCGGAGTTCACCGCCAAATTTGGACTGGGCAAGATCGAACGGCCGCCGCACTGGTCTGGCTTTCGCATCGCGCCGGAACGCATTGAGTTCTGGCGGGACGGGAAATTCCGGCTGCATGAGCGGGCGGTTTTCATCCGCGAGGGTGAAACCTGGCGGACCGAGCGGCTGTTCCCATGACGGGCGACGAACTGCCCGCGGGGAATGGCCCGGTGACGAGCAAGGAGAATGGCCGCCTGATGAAGCTGGCCACCTATGCCTCGGTGTCGGTGGCCTGCCTGTTGATCGCGCTGAAGACCGGCGCCTGGATTGCCACCGAATCGATCGCCATGCTGTCGACGCTGGTGGATTCGTTGCTGGACGCGCTGGCCTCGATCGTCAATCTTGTCGCCGTGCGCCATGCCCTGACACCCGCCGATCAGGAACATCGATTTGGCCATGGCAAGGCGGAGGCGCTGTCGGCGATGGCGCAGTCGGCGTTTATCGCCGGGTCGTCGGTGCTGTTGCTGTTTCAGGCCGGCGAGCGTTTCATTCATCCACGCCCGCTGGCCGCGCCCGAGGCCGGTATCTGGGTTATGGCCGTCTCCATCGTCCTGACCCTTGTGCTGGTGGCGTTCCAGACCTGGGTGGTGCGGCGCACGAAATCAGTCGCGGTGGCCGCCGACTCGCTGCATTACAGGGGCGACATCCTGGTCAATGTCGCGGTGATCGCGGCCCTGGTGCTGGGAAGCTGGTTCGGCTTGATCTATGCCGACCCGATCTTCGGCACGGTCATAGCGTTCTATATCCTCTACAATGCCTGGCTGATCGTGCGCGATGCGCTGGATATGCTGATGGACCGCGAACTGCCGGACGACGAACGGCAAAGGATCCGCGAAATCGCGTTGACCCACGCGGACGTGGAGAGCCTGCACGACATGCGCACCAGGCGCTCGGGGCAAACCAGCTTTATCCAGTTCCATCTGGTGATGAGCGCGGAATTGACCCTGCTCAAAGCGCATGAGGTTTCCGACGAGGTAGAGTTGGAACTGCGCCGGGCCTTCCCCGACGCCGAGATACTGATCCACCAGGATCCCACGGGGATCGTCGAGAAGCACGCCTTTCATTCCTGAGCCCCACGAGGGATGCGATGAAACCGGGCGAAATCACGCAAGACCAGAGCGCCGCGATAGCGTTCTTGCAGGCTTTGGCCGCCCGAGAGGGCGGCAGCCACGAGCGTATCGATACCCATGCCGCCATCGTATTCCTGGGCGGCGACACCGCCTGGAAGCTGAAACGCGCGGTCTGGTTCCCCTTCCTCGATTTTTCGACCCTCGAAAAGCGCCACGCCGTCTGTGAGGCCGAGGTCAAGCTGAACCGGCGCACCGCCCCGGACATTTATCTCGGTTGCCAACCCATTACGCGACGGGTGGATGGCACAATTGAACTGGAGGGTGAGGGCGAGGCCGTCGACTGGATCGTGGTCATGCGGCGTTTCGATCAGGATCTTCTGTTCGACCGCATGGCGGAGCGCGGCGCGCTGACCGCGGACCACATCATGGAACTGGCCGACGAGATCGCCGGCTTCCATGGTGCGGCAGAGCAGCGCCCCGGATTCGGCGGCGCCGAGGCCATCCGCTGGATCGTGGATGACAATATCGAAGAGTTCGCGGCGATGCCCGGGACCTTTGGGGAAACGGCCGTCAATGCGCTTAAACATCTGTCGGACGACGCCCTGGAAAAATGCGCGGGGTTGCTGGATAAACGGCGGGAAACGGGTTTTGTGCGCCACTGCCATGGCGATCTGCATCTGCGCAACATCTTCCTGTTTGAGGGAAAACCAACACTTTTCGACTGCCTGGAATTCGACGAGAAGTTGGCCTGTATCGACATGCTGTACGACCTCGCCTTCCTGCTGATGGATCTGGAGCATCGCGGACGGCGTGACTTCGCCAATCTGGCCCTGAACCGCTATCTGCAGCGCACGGGCGATCTGGGCGGGCTGGCGGCGATGCCGCTGTTCCTGTCCTGCCGCGCCGCAATCCGGGCCAAGGTGGAGGCCAGCGGCGCGGCGGTTCAGAGGGACGAAATACTGGCCGATGGCATGCGCGCCACGGCGCGGGACTATCTGTCGCTGGCGACGGCCTTCCTGGCGCCCCACCCGCCCATGCTGATCGGTATTGGCGGCGAATCGGGCAGCGGGAAATCGACCATCGCCGCCGCCGCCGCGCCCCGGCTGGGCGACGCGCCCGGTGCGCTGGTCCTGCGCAGTGACGTAACCCGCAAGCGGCTGTTCAACTGTCGCATGGAGGATCCGCTGCCACGGGAAGCCTATGACAAAGCGGCGACGGTGCGCACCTATGGTCAGATAATCGAGGATGGCAAGGCGGCGCTAAGCGCCGGCATGACCGTCATCGCGGATGCGGTTTTCGCGGACCCGGCCGAACGCGACGCGCTGGAGCGAGCGGCGCGCGAGGCCGGCGTGCCTTTCCGGGGGTTCTGGATCGATGTGCCGCTGGAAACCCGGATAGAACGGGTTTCGGACCGGCGGGGAGACGCCTCGGACGCGACGGAGGAATTCCTGCGTGGGCACCCTGCTCTCGAACAGGGGCCGATGGGCTGGACTCGCATCGATGCTTCCAGTGCGGTGGGCGTAGTGGTGGAACAACTTCTAGGGATGGTTTGACACAGGTCATTACGAACATGACACAATAGGCTATAGTCGGACTGGTAGTGTAAATCAGACGAGAGGATTACATTATGGCTATCAAGGTAATTCTGACACCGCTGTTCGGCGTCCCGTCGGACGAAGCGGCATTGGCGACGGCGCTGGCCGTGGCGCGGAAGTTCTCGGCTCATATGGATATCATGCATATCCGCGCCGACCCGCGAACCATGATTCCCTATATCGGCGAAGGCATGTCCGGCGCCCTGATCGAGGAAATGATCGCCAGCGCCGAGCAACAGGCCGAAGAGCGGTCGCAAAAGGTACGCAAGACCTTCGACGATTGGCGGGCCAGGACCGGCCTGGCCACCGGCGATTCGGCGGCTGATGGCCCGAACTGCGCCTGGATGGAGGATACTGGACGCCCGGATGCCTGCGTCGCGCGGCGCGGCCGCGTGGCCGATGTGGTGGTCATAGCGCGGCCCGAGGGCGAAAACGCGGTCACCACGATCACCGAAACGCTGGAATCCGCGCTGATGGACAGTGGTTCGCCGCTGCTGGTCGCGCCTTCGAGCGCGCCGGATACCGTTGGCGGGCATGTCGCCGTCGCCTGGAACGGCGGGCTGGAGGCCGCGCGGGCCGTGACCGCCGCCATGCCCTTCCTGAAGGGAGCAGAGAACGTTACGATCCTGACCATCGGCGATCCCTGCCCGCGCGAGGCAACGCCGGAAGCGCTGGCCAGTTATCTGGCCAGCCACGGGGTGAAGGCGCAAATTCGCAATCAAGAGGCGGGCGGAGAATCCATGTCGGAGACCCTGCTGGCCGCCGCCGGAGAGGCCGGCGCCGATATGATGGTGATGGGCGCCTATACCCACAGCCGCCTGCGCGAGCTGGTATTCGGCGGCGTAACCTATGAGGTCTTGACCGCCGCCGGCATGCCGGTGCTGATGGCGCACTGATGTTTCCCCGTTGCGCGGGCGGCTCCGGTTCGCTTCCCCACCCGCGCGGTTTCGGATAGACTCGGCGCCATGAGCGAAGAACAACGAAAGACGGTTATCCTGACGGGCGCGAGCCGCGGCATCGGACATGCCACGGTGAAGCGCTTTTCGTCGGAAAAGTGGCGCATTATCACCTGCAGCCGCGAGGACACTCCCGAGGCCTGCAAGCGCGACCCTAACTGGACCAACCATATTCCCACCGACCTGGGCGACATGGAGTCGGTCGAGAATTTCGTGATCAAGGCCAACGAGGCGCTGGACGGCGCGCCGCTGCATGCGCTGGTCAATAACGCGGCGGTATCGCCCAAGACCCCGATCAAGGAGCGCCTGGGCTGCCTGAACGGTCCCATCGAGGGCTGGCGCGAGGTTTTCGATCTGAACCTGTTCGCGCCGCTGATGTTGAGCCGGGGGTTCGCGACAGCGCTAAGCCGAGGGTCCAAGGGCGGCGGCGCGGCCATCGTCAACATCACCTCGATCGCCGGCCATTTCATCCATCCCTTCGCCGGGTCGGCCTATTCGACGTCGAAGGCCGCGCTGTCGGCGCTGACCCGCGAGATGGCGGTGGAGTTCGCGCAGCTCGGGGTGCGCGTTAATGCGGTGGCGCCGGGCGAGATCGAGACCGAAATGATCGGCGATGAATACGAGCCCCTGATCAACCGCATTCCGATGCACCGCATGGGCACGGCGGCCGAGGTCGCGGGCTGCGTCTATCAGCTTGTAAATTCGGATTTCGGATATGTAACGGGAACGGAAATCTTCGTCACCGGCGGCCAACACGTTTATTGAGCATTTTTTCCGCTTACGCGGGCCAGCACCGAAAAAAATCAGATGCGGGCGTCCAGGGCGGTGAACCAGTCCCGGCGTTCGGTTGCCTCGGCGATTTCGTGGTCCAGCCATTCGGCCAGGTAGCCGTTGCCGTAACTGCCGCGCAGATCCTGCAACCGGGCAAGCTCGGTTTCATATGCTTCCGCCATAATTTCCGCTTGTTCGTGGCGGTCTTCCTCGGATAGCAACTGCAGGAAGCGCATCTTCAGCGCGATCACCAAACGGCTGAGATCATTCGCCAGGCCGCGGACATTGGAGGTCATCAGGACATGGAATGCGGCCTTGCCTTCGTCCGTGATGCGGAGCATGGCCTCGTCGGGCAGGGTTTCGGTGGCGGCGGTGCCGTCCAGCGCCTCGATCAGGCCCTCGAGCCGCAGCAGTTCAAGCGATGTGCCCAGCAGATCGAGCGACGGGCCGACGATACGCGCCACGAAGAAACGAATCTCGCGCGCCAGGTCGCCGTAGCTCTTGTCGCCATCGACAAGGCTACCCAGTGCGGCGAGCCGCACCGCTTCGGCGGGAATGAGCGTGTTGTCGCGATACATGATGTTTCCGTCCGTGTAAAAGCTCCGGGACCAATATTACACCTAAATATGGGAATCCGGTTAATAAATTCAAATCACATTTTTCGGATCAGCCGGGAGACAGCCCCCGCAGGCGCTCATTGCGGCGGCGCAGCAGTTCCAGCCCCGTCATCAGGATAATCGAGAAGGTGATCAGCAGCGTGGCGACGGCCAAAATAGTGGGGCTGATCTGTTCGCGGATGCCGGACCACATCTGACGCGGGACGGTGCGTTGCTCGAAACCGGACAGGAATAGCACAACCACAACCTCGTCGAAGGAGGTGACGAAGGCAAAAAGCCCGCCGGAAATCACACCCGGCAGGATCAGCGGCATCTGCACCTTGAAGAATGTCGTCGCCGGATCCGCGCCGAGGTTCTGCGCCGCGCGCGTCAGGCTGTGGTCGAAGCCAATCAGAGTCGCGGTCACGGTGATGACGACGAAGGGCGTGCCCAGCGCCGTATGCGCCAGGATGATGCCCGGATAGGTCTGCGCCAGGCCGACATCGGAATAGAAGAAGAACATGCCGGCGGCCGAAATAATCAACGGCACGATCATCGGTGAGATAAGAAGCCCCATGAGCGCGTTCCGGTAGGGCAGATAAGAGCGGCTGAGTCCCAGCGCGGCCACCGTACCCAGGGAGGTAGAGAGGATCGTCGCCGAAATGCCGATGATGAAGCTGTTCTTTATGGAATGCATCCACTGTTCGTTATTGATTATATCCTCGTACCAGCGCAATCCGAAGGCGTCCGGATCGAGCCGGAGCATGCCGGGGGTAAAGGTGAAATAGGGTTCGGCGTTGAAGGACAGCGGGATGATCACCAGAATCGGCATGATCAGGAACAGGAAAATCGCACCGCAAACGGCGCGGAATCCGTAATGCCAGATCCGGTCCAGCGGGGTCGCATATGCGGGCAAGGCCATGTCGCTATCCCATCTTCATGTTGTCGATGCCGACAAGCTTATTATAGAGCCAGTACAGCGCCAGCACGCCAGCCAGCAGTATGCCGCCCAGCGCCGCCGCCAGGCCCCAGTTCAGCGATTTCTGCATATGGAAGGCGATGAAGTTGCTGATCAACTGGCCCGATTCGCCGCCGACCAGGGCGGGCGTAATGTAGTAACCGACCGCCAGGATGAAAACGAGGATCGAGCCCGCGCCGATACCCGGCACCGATTGCGGGAAATATATCTTCCAGAACGCGCGCGCCGGCGTAGCGCCAAGCGATCGGGCGGCGCGTACATAGCTGGGCGAAATCGTCTTCATCACGCTGTAGAGCGGCAGCACCATGAAGGGCAACAGGATATGCGTCATCGCAATCACCGTGCCCTGCATGTTGTAAATCATGCGTATGCGGCTCTCATCGTCGAACAAGCCAATGAATACCATTATATCGTTCAGCACGCCCTGTTTCTGCAGCAGCACGATCCATGAAGTGGTGCGCACCAACAGCGACGTCCAGAATGGCAATAACACCATCACCATCAACAAGTTGCTGATTCTCAGCGGCAAGGTCGCCATCAGATAGGAGATCGGATAGGCCAGCAGGACGCACAGAACCGTGATGAGAAGGCTGACCCATATGGTGCGCCAAAACAGGGTGACGTATATCTGCCGTTCTTCCGGCTGCATGGCGACATGACCGTCCTCGTCGAAGGTGCGGTCGAGGGCGGCCATATAAAAGACCATGCTGTAACGCTCGGACGCAAGCCGCATGGCCATCCAGGTTTTACGTTCACCCCAGCGCTTGTCGATCTTGACCATTTCCTCGGCCCAGGAAACATCCCCCTCGAGCTTGGAAAGTTTTCGGGCCGACGATGTTATTAGCGAGCGCGAAGCGGGCAGGTCGTAATTCATGCGTGTCGCGATCTTGCCCATCGTCTTGTCCTTGCGCGCTTGGACCAGGTCCAGCGCCACGATGGCGATAATATCTTCCGGCGGCAGTTCATCGGCTTCCGTGTCCCAGCGCGCCAACGCAGCGTTGGTGTTCGGCATGGCCTGGCTGAACACGGGATTATCGACACCGCGATAAACCATGAGGCCGATAGGCCAGAGAAAAGTGACGGAAATAAACGCGAGCAAGGGCAAGACCAGCCCCAAGGCGCGAATTTTCATGCGCCGCTCGGTCTGTTTCAGTTTGGTTTTCAGCGGTACGCCGTCCGCCGTCGTCAGTATCGCCTGGTTCGCCGGTATATCGGCCATTTCAGCCTTGCCGTCCCTGTCGGTATTTTTTATTTCTTAAACTCGAAAAAACGGGGAGGACGAGCAGCACCCGCCCCCCCCGATAACGGGTATTACTTGGCCAGCCAGGCAGCGAACCGCTCGTTCAGTTCGTCCTGATGGTCGGCCCACCATTCGAAATCATTCTGGAGGGCATTCTTGAAGTTGGCGGGCGCCGTCGGCATTTGCGGGCCCATCTCGACGCCGGCTTCGGCATGCTTGCCGATCAGCGGGATCGACGAGGCGCGCGCCGGACCATAGGAGATCCATGCCGCCTGGTCCGCAAGACGCTGGGTGTCGGTCGAGTACTTGATGAACTCGATCGCAGCGGCCTTGTTTTTCGAGCCCTTCGGGATGCCCCAAAGGTCGAGATCCCAAACCTGGCCGTCCCAGACGATCTCGAACGGCTTGTTCTCGGTGGCGACCGCGTTGAAGATACGGCCGTTATAGGCGGTGGTCATCGCCACTTCGCCGTCGGCCAGCATCTGCGGCGGCTGGGCGCCGGCTTCCCACCACAGGACGTCGGCCCTGATGCTGTCGAGAACCGCGAAGGCGCGATCGACGCCTGCCGGGGTGCTGAGCACTTCATAGACCTTGCCGGCCGGGACGCCATCGCCCATCAGGGCCATTTCCAGGTTCGGCTTCGGGCCCTTGCGCATGCCGCGCTTGCCGGGGAACTTCTTGGTGTCGAAGAAATCGGCCATCGTCGTCGGGCCGCCGTTCGGGAACTTGCCCTTGTCGTAGGCGTAAATCGTCGACCAGATGATGGTCGCGATACCGCATTCATGCAGCGTGCCGGGCAGGAAATCCTTGGCCGCCGGCGTGCCGTCAGGGGCGGGCGGCAGACCGTCGAGCGGCAACTCTTCCAGCAGACCCTCGTCGCAGCCGCGAACTACGTCGGAAAGCTCGAGATCGACCAGATCCCAGGTGACGTTGCCCGCTTCCACCTGCGCCTTGACCTCGGCGAGACCACCGCTGTAGTCCTCCGAATTGATCGTGACGCCGGTCTTCTTGATATAGGGTTTGTGGTAAGCCTCAATCTGGCTCTTGGTGTAGGCTCCACCCCATGAGACAATGGTAAGGGTATCCGCCGCCTGGGCAGCCGAGGCGGCAAATAGCCCCGCAACTGCCAGAGAACTTAATTTAAGAAACGATTTCATTTTGGTGCTCCCTCGTTTCGGTTTTCGTTATGCCGGCAATGCCGGCGGCTTGTTTTCAAGTCGGCCCGCTGTCCGAGCCCCCCGGAACCAGTTGGCCTGCAAAGTCCGACCTGACAGTCAGGCGTCAAGCGCCCGACAATCCTCAAATTCCCAACCTACCTTCACCTTGGTGTTTTCCGCCAGGGCGGCATGCCCCGACGCATTTGGCACCTTGACGATGAAGTCGTCATGGCCGCACACATTGACGCGCGAGCGAATATGGTCGCCCAGATAGATCAGTTCCTCCACCGTCCCTTCGAAGACGTTGGGAACCGAGCCTTCCGGCGGGTTTATGGTCACCCGTTCGGGGCGCAGCGACAGGGTCGTGCGCTCTCCAATACCGCCGATATTAACCGGCAGGGCAACGACGGCGCCGCCACCATCGACCTCGACGGTGCAGTTCTCGCCATTAATCTCTTTGATTGTTCCCATCAGGCGATTGTTCTCGCCGATAAACTGGGCGACGAACGCGTTTTCCGGCCGCTCATAAAGGGCATCCGGCGTCGATAGCTGCTGCACCACGCCGTCGTTGAACACGGCGATGCGATTCGACATGGTCAGCGCCTCCGACTGATCATGGGTCACATAGACCACAGACACGCCCAGGCTTTCATGGATATGTTTGATTTCGTATTGCATTTCCTCGCGCAGGTTCTTATCCAGCGCGCCCAGCGGCTCGTCCATCAAAACCAGGTCCGGGTCGAATACCAAGGCACGGGCCACGGCCACGCGCTGCTGCTGGCCGCCGGAAAGTTGCCCGGGACGGCGCCCCGCCATTTCCGGCAGGCGGACCATTTCGAGCGCACGTGTCACGCGGCTTTCCACCTCGTCCTTGCCCATGCGCCGGACTTCCAGCGGAAAGGCCAGGTTTTCAGCCACCGTCATATGCGGGAACAGCGCGTAGTTCTGAAATACCATGCCGATACCGCGCTTGTGGGGCGGTACATTGTTGATCGGCTTACCGTTCAGCGTGATCTCGCCGTTTGTCGCCGGCTCGAACCCGGCCAGCATCATCAGGCAAGTGGTTTTCCCAGAGCCGGACGGACCAAGCATCGTGAGGAATTCACCGCGCGCGATATCCAGATTGAGCTTTTTGACGACCAGAATTTCACCATCGTAGCTCTTCTGAACGTCAATGAACCGTACGATCGGCTCGTTATCATTTGTCATAACTGACTTATATTCCCTGTTCTCGTAGTCCGGCGCAATACAGCGCGCCTTGGCGGTCGGCAATCCCGACTCTGTTTCCTATGCTTAAATAAGCACGACTAAAAGTAAAGGGGATAGTGCATTAAACACAATAGCATTCATGCGACGGAAACTTCTCGATCCCCGCCGGACCCTGGGCCTGTACGCCCTATGATTGCATTGGAAATCAGGCGGCTCGCTTCAGCGAAAGATCCTGCCACACATCGATCAGCGCATCGACCAGCCGATCCATCATCGCATCATCGTGCAGCGGGCAGGGAGTAAGCCGCAGCCGTTCGGTTCCCATCGGCACGGTCGGATAGTTGATCGGCTGGACATAGATGTGGTGACGCTCCAGCAGAAGGTCGCTGGCCCGCTTGCACAGCGTCGCATCGCCCACCAGCACCGGCACGATATGACACACCGACGGCATCACCGGCAGGCCGGCCTCCTTCAATCTGTTCTTCAACGTTTCCGAGCGTTCCTGATGCCGGTCGCGCAGCGCCTGGGTGTTGCGCACATGGCGCACGCTGGCGCACGCGCCGGCCGCCACCGCCGGCGGCAGCGAGGTCGTGAAAATAAAACCGTTACCGAAGGAGCGCACAAAATCGACCAGATCGGCCGAGGCCGCAATATAGCCGCCGATCACCCCGAACGCCTTGCCCAGCGTGCCCTGGATGATGTCGATGCGATCCATCACGCCATCGCGTTCGGCGACGCCGGCGCCGTTCGGGCCGTACATGCCAACCGCGTGTACCTCGTCGAGGAAGGTGATTGCGTTGTGTTTTTCGGCGACGTCGCAAATCTCGGCGATCGGCGCGATATCGCCATCCATCGAGTAGACCGACTCAAAGATCACGATCTTCGGCACGTTCGGGTCGTCGGCCGCCATCAGCCGGTCCAGGTCCGCCGGATCGTTATGCTTGAAAATGCGTTTTTCGGCCCGTGAATGACGGATGCCCTCGATCATCGAATTATGGTTTAGCGAATCCGAATAGAGGATACAGCCCGGTAACTGCGCGCCCAGCGTGGACAGGGTCGTCATATTGGCGACATAGCCCGAGGTAAACAGCAGCGCCGCTTCCTTGCCGTGCAGACTGGCCAGTTCATGTTCCAGGAGAACATGGTAATGGTTGGTGCCGGAGATATTGCGCGTGCCGCCGGCCCCGGCGCCGCACTTGTCGATCGCCTCAACCATGGCGTCGCGCACCAATTCGCTCTGCCCCATGCCCAGATAATCGTTTGAACACCAGACCGTTACGTCGGACTGCCCGCCGTCTTCATGGCGCAGCGCATTCGGGAACTCGCCGGCCTTGCGCTCAAGATCGGCAAAAACCCGGTACCGGCCCTCATTTCTGAGTGCCTGCAGTCTGTCCTGGAACAAACGCTCATAGTTAATCATCGCAGATTCCTCTCTCGGTCCCCCGCTCACGGCTTGAAATACCATAACCCCGCCCCGATGCACGTGACTTGACGTACATCAAAGGCGGGACCATTTGTCGCAACCCGCGGCAACCGGAGTCTTCAGAGATTGGCGGCCATCGCCGCGGTATCGTCCAGTGCCTTGCCGAATCGAACCATGATCTCGGCGATCTCGTCTTCCTTGACGATCAAGGGCGGGCAGAGAGCCACGGTGTCGTTCGCCATGGCCCGGCAGAGCAGGCCATGTTCCTGCGCGCGCGCCATGAAGAACGGGCCGACGCCGTCGGTCGGCGCGAAATTCTCGCGCGTTTCCTTGTTTTTTACCAGTTCGATCGCGCCGATCAGACCGGTGCCGCGAACCTCGCCCACCAGCGGGTGATCGGCAAAACTGTTCAATCCAGCCTGGAAGCCGGGCGCCACCGAACGAACATGCCCGAGGATATCCCGCTCCTCATAGATCTTCAGGGTCTCCAGCGCCACGGCGGCGGCCACCGGATGGCCGCTGTAGGTATAGCCGTGACCGAAAATGCCGATCTTGGCCGAATTGTCGCGGATCGCCGAATAGACCTTATCATCCATCATCACCGCCGAAATCGGCATATAGGAGGAGGACAGCGCCTTGGCCATGGTCATCATGTTGGGCTTGATATTGAAGGTCTGCGAGCCGAAAACGTTGCCCGTGCGGTGGAAGCCGCAAATCACCTCGTCGGCGATCAGCAGGACGTCGTACTTGTCCAGAACCGCCTGGATCTTTTCCCAGTAGGTCGCGGGCGGCACGATCACGCCGCCGGCGCCCATGATGGGCTCGCCGATGAAGGCCGCGACCGTGTCCGGCCCCTCGTCGAGGATCATTTTCTCCAGGCTCGCCGCCATGCGGGTCGCAAAATCCTCCTCGCTCTCACCTTCCGCGCCTTCATGGTAGTAATGCGGGCAGTCGGCATGGAGGATGTTCTTGATCGGCAGATCGAAATCCCGGTGATTCGCGGGCAGTCCGGTCATGCTGGCCGACGCGACGGTGACACCGTGATAGGCCTTCATGCGGCTGATGATCTTTTTCTTGTCGGGCCGGCCCAGGGCATTGTTGTAATACCAGACGATCTTGACCACCGTGTCGGTCGCTTCCGACCCGGAATTGGCGAAGAAAACATGCGACATTGGCACCGGCGCCAGTTCCTTCAGCCGCTCGGACAGTTCGATCAGCGGCATATGGCTCTTCGATGCGAAGGCATGATAATAGGGTAGTTCGCGCATTTGGCGCGCCGCCGCCTCGACCAGCCGTTCCTCGCCGAAGCCAAGCGACGTCGACCACAGGCCAGCCAGCCCCTCTATATAGCCCTTGCCGGCATTGTCGTAGACCCATACGCCTTCGCCGCGCGTAATGATAACCGGCCCTGTTTCCTCATGCTTGACGAGGTTTGTATAGGGATGCAGTACGCTGGCGATATCCCGGCTTTCCGGGGAGTTTCCGGCTGAAATGGCCATGTTTAATTTCCTTGTTTTGGGCTCGAATTACCGGAATGTCCCGGTGCTGCCGCAAAATTACACGGGCTCGCGGGGAAGTCAAAGAGAACTGCGCAACGCATTGACATGGCGAAAGCGCTAAGCCTAGAGCAATATCCGATCGGATCGAACCGGTCCGGTTCAATCCGATCGGATAAAATTGCTCGGCATTTTAGAAGATAGAGCATCATCCGATCTATTGGATCGCATAAGCGATTCCAATCGATCGGATGATGCTCTAGCCTGTAGTGATTGACGACAGAAGCCATGGGAGCATCCACGCGTGAAGATTCTGCGTTTTCTTTTGGCGGCTTTGTTTCTGGTGGCGTTCGCCGGCGAGGCCACCGCACAAGTGAAAACGCTCGTATTCTGCTCAGACGAAAGTC
Source organism: uncultured bacterium (assembly GCA_965603635.1). Lineage (GTDB taxonomy): Bacteria > Pseudomonadota > Alphaproteobacteria > UBA8366 > JADFVY01 > JADFVY01. The sequence continues at coordinate 66,940 of CBFDDT010000002.1, forward strand.
CGGACACTCTCAATCCACAGCTCTCTTTCAGACAGGCGACATTCGACGCTTCCTCGCGCCAGATCTTTGACCGGTTGGTTGCCTACGAACCGGATAACACTGAAATCGTTCCCTCGCTTGCCACTTCCTGGCAAGTTTCAGACGACGGGCTTCGATACGAATTCCAGTTGCGACCGAACGTGCAGTTTCACAAGACGCGCCAATTTACCCCGTCGCGCGCTCTCGCCGCCGAGGATGTCGTGTTCAGCTTTATGCGGCAACAGGACCTAGAGCATCCTTATCACCCGGTATCCGGCGGCGTTTACCCCTATTTTCAGGGTCTGGGACTGCCGAAAATCATAAAATCGGTGACCGCCGGGGATGGCGGGACCGTCATATTCGAACTCGAAACCCCTTATCCGGCCCTTCTGTCGATACTCACGCTGGATTTCGCCTCGATCCTGTCGGCGGAATATGCCGACGCGATGCTGGCGGCGGAAACGCCGGAACGCCTGGATATGGAACCGGTGGGAACGGGACCGTTTCAGTTGGTCCAGTATCAGCGGGACGCGTTGATCCGCTATGTGGCGTCCCAGGATTATTGGCGCGGCAAGACACCGCTGGACAATCTGGTGTTCACCATCACCCCGGACGCTACCGTGCGTTATCAGAAACTGCGCGACCGCGAATGCCATCTCATCGCCGACCCGGACCCAGCCGATATTCCGGCCATGACCCTGGATGGCGATGTCAAACTGGTGAGCCAGGTGGGGATGGATGTCGGTTATCTGGCCTTCAACACTCGCAGCCCGCCCCTGAATGATCCGCGCGTGCGCCGGGCGCTGGCAATGGCGATCGACCGGGAAGCTATATTGGAAAAAGTATACCAGGGCATCGGTCGCCCGGCGGCGACCATGGCGCCGCGGGGCCTATGGTCTCGCGGAAAGCCGCCGCCACCAACGCCCGCGGACCCTGAGGGCGCAAAGCGTTTGCTAGAGGAAGCCGGCGTTTCCGGCCTGGAGATTGAAATATGGCCGAGCCCCGTCGCCAGGCCCTATATGCCGGACGCCCGGCGCACCGCGGAAATGATCCACGAAGACTGGCTGAAAATCGGCGTGGAGTCGAAAATTATCATCGTCACGGGCCGCGACTTCATCAAGCAGACCATGGTCGGGCAGCACGATGTCGCGCTATTCGGCTGGGTTGCGGAAACCCTGGACCGGAGCCTCTTCCTTGCCCCGATCCTGGGCTGCGAGGCCGCGGATTCGGGCGCCAACAGGTCATATTGGTGCAACGAGAATTTCGATCGTCTGCTGAACGAGGCCGCCCGCGCGAAAACCCCGGACGAACGCGAGACCCTGTACGAACTGGCGCAGGCAATTCTCGACGAGGAGGTTCCCATCCTCCCCATGGCTCATTCGATTAGCTTCACCCCGATGCGAAACGAAGTCATAAATTACCGCACATTTCCGCTTGGTGGACACTATTTCTATGGCGTCGACTTGAAATAGGGCGGCGGCCGGGCCCGGAAAATACGGTGTGCAAGATAGATTGACAGCATACCGAAAAGAGGCTTAGCATTTTACGAAATTGCCAATGAATGGCCTGCCAAAGGTTACACAGCTATCGTACCTTAAGGCAGGCAAAAGGTTGTCCCGATCGGGACAACTGGAACATGACAGGGAGAACATATCGTGGGTAAAAGCACTCGATCAAACTGGTTCTGGCTCGCCGCGGGAGTCGTGGTTTTAATAGTCGTTGTAGTGTTGGCGCGTTCTTATTGGGAGCCACGCTTCTTTCCCCCCACCGTCACGGAAAAAGAAACAACACTGGTCTATTGCTCGGAGGGTAGCCCGGAGGGCTTTAATCCCTCGCTTTATACCTCCGGCACAACATTCGACGCATCTTCGCGCACGCTATTCAACAAACTGGTCGAATTCGAGCGCGGCAGCACCAAGATCGTTGCCGGCCTTGCAGAATCATGGAAAGCGTCAAGCGACGGGCTGAGCTATACCTTCAAACTGCGTAAGGGCGTGAAATTCCACACGACGAAAAACTTCACGCCGTCGCGCGATTTCAATGCCGACGACGTGCTGCACAGCTTCAACCGCCAAGGTGACGAAAGCCATCCCTATTACAAGGTTTCGGGCGGCACTTACGAATATTATCAGGGCATGAGCATGCCCGCGCTGATCAAGGAAATCGTCAAAATCGACGACTACACGGTCAAATTCGTCCTGAATGAGCCGGAAGCACCCTTCATCGCCAATATGGCGATGGATTTCGCGTCCATCATGTCGGCCGAACATGCCGATAAGATGATGGCGGCGGGCACGCCCGAAAAAGCCGACCTGGAACCGGTCGGTACCGGACCCTTCCAGTTGGTCCAGTATCAGAAGGACGCGGTTATCCGCTTCAAGGCCCATCCGGACTACTGGGCCGGCAAGGCGGCGGTCGATACGCTGATCTTTGCGATCACGCCGGATGCGAGCGTGCGTTATCAGAAGCTGAAGGCCGGCGAGTGCCACGTCATGCCTTATCCGAACCCGGCCGATATTGACGCGATAAAGGCCAATGCCGATATCAATGTGCTTGAACAGGAAGGCCTGAATGTCGGTTATCTGGCCTTCAACGTCGAGAAAAAGCCCTTTGACGACAAGCGGGTTCGTCAGGCGCTGAACATGGCGATCAACAAGCAGTCGATCATCGACGCGGTCTTCCAGGGCGCCGGCAAGGCGGCCAAGAATCCGATCCCGCCGACCATCTGGTCCTATAACGAATCCACAAAGGATTATCCCTATGACCCCGCCAAGGCAAAGGCGCTGTTGGCGGAGGCCGGGGCCGCGGGGCTGAAGACCAATATCTGGGCCATGCCCGTGCAGCGCCCCTACAACCCGAACGCCAAACGCATGGCCGAGATTATCCAGGCCGACTGGGCCAAGATCGGCGTCGAGGCGGAAATCGTGACCTTTGAATGGGGCGAGTATCTGAAACGCTCCAAGAACGGCGAGCACGATACGGTTTTGCTGGGCTGGACCGGCGATAATGGCGACCCGGATAACTTCCTCTATGTGCTGCTGGGCTGTGATGCCGCCAAGGACGGAACCAACCGTGCGCGCTGGTGTCACGAGCCGTTCAACGACCTTTTGATCAAGGCCAAGCGAACCAGTGATATCGGCGAGCGGACCGCGCTCTATGAAAAAGCTCAGCTGGTCTTCAAGGAAGAAGCCCCATGGGTAACGGTTGCCCATTCGGTCGTCTTCATGCCGGTGCGCAAGGAAGTTTCGGATTACCGTATAGATCCGTTCGGCGGCCATATCTTCTATGGCGTCGACCTGAAGTAGCGTTTCGGATGGCTCTGCTGGATGGGCGGGGAAGTCTCCGCCCATCCAGTCTTGCGGCCATCCTTTCGCCTGACAGTGTTTCGCTTTTTCCTCACCCGTTTTGGCATGGTCGTCCCGACATTTTTCGGAGTTACGGTCGTTGCCTTTTTTCTGATCCGGTTGATCCCGGGCGATCCCATAGAGCTGCTGGTCGGCGAACGCGGCATCGACCCCGAACGTCACGCATATCTGCTGAGGGAATTCGGATATGACCGGCCGTTGTGGGAGCAGTATCTAGGCTTCGTCGGCAAGCTTCTGCGGGGCGACTTCGGCACCTCCATCGTCAGCCGGGAGCCGGTTCTTAGCGAGTTTCTGACTCTTTTTCCGGCCACCATCGAGCTCTCCTTTATGGCCCTTTTCTTTGCCCTTGCGATCGGGCTTCCGGTGGGAATTCTGGCCGCCGTGCGCCGTGGATCCGTATTCGACCACACGGTCATGGGAATATCGCTGACCGGCTATTCGATGCCGATATTCTGGTGGGGTCTTCTGCTGATCATTTTGTTTTCCGGGACTCTGGGCTGGACGCCGGTATCCGGGCGCATTTCGGTGCTCTACTATATCGAACCGATTACTGGCTTCATGCTGATCGACAGCCTGCTGATCGACGAATCCGGTGCTTTCAAATCGGCGTTGCGGCATCTGATCCTGCCGACGATCGTGCTGGGTACGATCCCGCTGGCGGTGATTGCGCGCCAGACGCGCTCGGCAATGCTGGAGGTGCTGGGCGAGGATTACATCCGCACCGCCCATGCCAAGGGTTTGGGCCCGGCGCGCATTATCGGGCTGCATGCGCTGCGCAACGCACTGATCCCGGTCATTACCACAATCGGCCTGCAGACCGGCGTTCTGCTGGCCGGCGCCATCCTGACCGAAACCATCTTCGCCTGGCCAGGCGTCGGCAATTGGCTGGTTAATTCAATTTATCGGCGCGACTATCCGTCGGTTCAGGGCGGAATCCTGCTGGTCGCCTGTATCGTGATAACAGTGAATCTTTTTGTCGATCTGGCCTACGGGCTGATCAACCCCCGCATCCGCCATGCAGGCCGGTCATGACCGAAATAGCGGAGAAAACCATCGCAAAACCCCCGCATCCGCTGCGCGAATTCTGGAGCTATTTCAGTGAAAACAGGGGTGCCGTAGCGGGTCTCGCGGTGATCCTGACGGTCGTGTTGCTGGCGGTGTTCGCCGATCTGATCGCGCCGTATTCGCCGATCGAACAATATCGCGACCACCTGTTGCAGCCGCCTTTCTGGGAGGAAGGCGGTTCCCTGGCGTTCCCGCTGGGCACGGATGCGGTCGGCCGCGATATGCTGTCACGCATCATTCACGGCGCGCGATATTCGCTGATGATCGGAATTATCGTGGTGACCCTGTCATTGTCGGCGGGCATCGCGCTGGGGCTGGTTGCCGCCTTTGTTCGCGGGCCGGTGGAAGCCCTGATCATGCGGGCCATGGATATCATGCTGGCGCTGCCCAGCCTGCTGTTGGCGATCGTGGTGGTCGCGATCCTGGGGCCCAGCCTGATCAATTCTATGTTCTCGCTGGCGATCGTCTATCTGCCCCACTATGTGCGGCTGACCCGCGCCTCGGCAATCGGCGAGATGTCGCGCGACTATGTGACGGCCAGCCGGGTTGCGGGCGCGGGCGTCACGAGGCTGATGCTTGTCACCGTGCTGCCCAACTGCGCGGCGCCGCTGATCGTGCAGGCGACCCTCAGTTTTTCCAGCGCCATCCTGGACGCGGCCGCGCTGGGCTTTCTCGGGCTGGGCGCGCAGCCGCCGACTCCTGAGTGGGGCACGTTGCTGGCGGAAGCTCGCGAATTCGTGCTGCGGGCCTGGTGGGTGGTGACCTTCCCGGGCCTGGCGATCCTGGTGACCGTCCTTGCCTTCAACCTGATGGGCGACGGTTTGCGCGACGCCCTGGATCCGAAACTGAAACGCTAATGGCTCTTTTGGTAAACCGCTGATGGCTCTTTTGGAAATCAGGAACCTGTCCGTTGATTTTCGGACCAAGGCCGGCCTTTTCAGGGCGGTGGACGGGCTTGATCTGTCGATCGGCGGGGAAGAAGTCGTCGCCATCGTCGGTGAATCGGGATCGGGCAAGAGTGTAGCCATGCTGGCCCTGATGGGTTTACTACCCTGGACGGCCGTCGTAACCGCTGACCGGTTGTCGTTCGACGGGCGGAACCTGCTGGCGCTGTCGAAACGCGAGCATCGGTCTATCCGCGGCAAGGATATGGCGATGATCTTCCAGGAACCGATGACCAGCCTGAACCCATGCTTCACCGCGGGATTCCAGATTACCGAGATGCTGGCCACCCATATGGGCGGAAGCCGCAAGGAACATCGCAATCGGGCAATCGAACTACTGGAGCAGGTCGGCATCCCCTCGCCCGAAAGCCGGCTCGAGGCCTTCCCGCACCAGCTTTCGGGCGGCATGAGCCAACGGGTCATGATCGCCATGGCGATCGCCTGCAATCCGCGTCTTCTGATCGCCGACGAGCCGACGACGGCGCTGGACGTAACTATCCAGGCGCAAATTCTGGACCTGTTGCTGGATTTGCAGCGCGAACATGGCATGGCGCTGGTCCTG
>CBFDDT010000003.1:0-71015 GCA_965603635.1 uncultured bacterium
GACTGCGTGTCCCGCGCCGCGGCGGATTCCTGCAACAACGACCTGACTTCATCCAGCGACATGTCCGACAGCATCCTTCCCGCGAACGTGCCGGTGGTCACCCGACCATCGAGTTCACCACTGTCGTGATCGAAGGTCATGTCCAGGCGATCGGTTGTGACGGTGGAGTGCTGGCCGCCGGAAGAATCCCAATCACCCGCCGGTCGCCGCCGCTGACGCTGGCGCGCCAATATGGCCAGGACCAGCGGCGCCAGCGGCGCGATTACACCCAACAGCCAAGGCAGGCGGCCGTATGCGACCATCGCCAGCACCACCGCCACCGCCACCCAGACCGCGCCGAGCTTTATGCCGCGCGCCATGTTGGCCGGGCTGGCGTTGACGAACCAGCGGATCACCAATGCCCCCACGACGATCGACAACAGAAGGATGATGGCCCAGGCCATCTCAGCCCTTTCCGCGCAACTGACTGGTCAGCAGTCGAACCCGCGAACTGTCGTTGCTATCGCCGAATTCCAGCAAGGCCTTGCGCCCGCCCGCCGCATAGACGGCAACGGCGCGCAGTAATTCGCGCAATTGCGCGGCGCTGCCCATATCGAACGGGCAATAGGCGCCGCCGGACAGGCGGGCGATTTCCTCGAAGGCCCGGCGCACCGCGGATTTACCACCTTCATGAAAGACGAACACGGGTACGCCGAGTATCCCCAACTCTCCCGCCCGCTGGCCCAGACCATCAATATCTTCCTCCAGAGCATCGCCGACGAAAACCAGGGCGTCGACCTTGCGCTTGCCGGTCTCGCGTATGGCGTGAGAAAGGACTCTTTCGATCTGGGTATGGCCGGCCCGGCAAGATACGCTGGTCATCAACCGCAGCAACGCCTTTGGGTCGCCAACCCACTTGCTGGCACGGCATTCACCAAAACCCCGGTAATAGACAAGCTGCACGTCCAACCCACCCAGTAGTGCCGTTTCCCGGAACATCTCACCCTGGATCTGACAGGCATTGTCCCAGGCCGGTTCGCGGCTCATCGTCGCGTCCATGGCGAAGATCATACGACCGCGTTCGCCGGCGGGCTTGAGCGCCGGCGCCGCGGTGACCTTCGCTAGAAAATCGTCGACTTCGCTTCGTCCCGCTGTTTCGGGCGGTTTCGCCACGTCCCACTCCCCTATCATACGGCATAAGGAGCCAAGAGCCCCTTTATAACAATATTTTGGAGCCAGATAGAGCGCCTTCAACCGAAATCGGCAATAATTGTAACTAACCGAGAAACAGGTTTTTTTGCCTCGGCTATCTTGTCTGCCAGATAATCGGTGCCACCAAGGTCAGGGTACACCTGCTTTATATCGGGTTACTACACCACTGGAAACCGCCAACCGTTCAGGCGGCGACGTGGTTATGGCTGCTGGCCTTGGCGGTCGTTGTGACGGCGCCGAGTAGATTTCGCACTTCATGCTTCGCCGCAACATGCGACATGGTCCGGCGGTTATCACCATCGGAAGCATCGACATCAAACAGTGTCAGTCCTTTAAGGAAGAGTTCGCGAAAAATGACCCGCTCGCCGAAACCCGGCAACGCCTTGAATTCAAACCGCTCGACCAATTCCTTCATAACGGCATCCATCGAACGCTTGTTATTGGATTCAAGGGCTCCAAGCCGGTTACGCAGGACAATCCAGTCGGTATCGCATTTGTCCCTGGCCTGTTTCAGGATGCGCTGCTCCCACACCGACTCGGTATAGTGGCCGGGTCCCGTGACATGCATATCCAGCGGCGAGAGGCGCGCGATAACGTCAAGGTCGATAAAACTGTCGTTTATCGGCGTCACCAGGACGTCGGCATGACTGTGGGCATGAGCGCCCAAAACCGTATCATTGCCCGGCGTATCGATGACGATATAATCAGCCGCGCCCTGCAACCCCTTCATGAAAGTATCGAAGCGCGACAATTCGGCGCCCCTGGCGGTCGCGACAGCACCCAGCGCACTGGGCGAAAATCGCCGCAAATCGGGCATATGCAACGTCTGGCCGGTCACCTCGCCATAGGCCGTCCGGCATTCCAGAAAGCGCGACAACGTCCGCTGGCGGAAATCGAGATCCACGCAGATCACATTATTCCCACGGTCCATCAGGCCAAAAATAAGATTGATCACGGTAGTCGATTTACCGGACCCGCCCTTCTCATTCCCGACCACGATGCAGCGCGCACGCTGGTTGTCTAAACCGTTGCTTACGGTTTCATACATTAAAGCCACTTCCATATTCGGATCGCCTCAAACGGGCAATCATCTATAATTAGCTGCACTTTGCATCTCAAATCATGTAAATTTCGTTTATATGCAGCAATTTAGATATATTTTTATCATGGCCGTCATGGCGGCTTTGGTGGGTTGCCAATCGAGCCAGGAGGTCGAAGACCGTCTGGTCACGGCTTTTGGCGAGACCATGTTCGACGTCGGGCCCGCCAGTCATGGCCAGGGCGAGATGTTTTCGAAGAGCGGAAATCTCGCCAAATGGGAGTCGCCGGTGACCGTCGCCGTGGTGGAGGGCGACACCCCGGAGAACGTGGCGGCCACGAAGGAAATTTTGTCCGAACTTGCGGAATTGGGCGGCCTGGAACTGGATTGGGTCGAAGCCGGCGCCGACGGGATCGAGCTGGAAATCCATTTCAGCGACAAACGGGAATTCATCATCAACGAAAACCAGTTGGCCGCCTGCTACGCCAGGACCGGCGGCGCGCCGGATGGCCTGCTTCAAGCTGTCGGTATCTATATTGGATCTTCCGGAAAAGACGAATGGCGAACAGACTGCCTGACCCATGAGTTGTTGCACGCGCTGGGCTGGCGCGGCCATACCCACCGTATCCGTTCGGCCATCAGCTATGCCCATGGGGAATCCGAACTCACCAAATGGGACAGGCTGATGATGCGCGCGCTTTACGACCCCAGACTGCCTCCTGGAATTTCAAAGGCGGATGCAATTCCCGTCGTCCGTGTTATCTTCCACGAAATGATAAAAGAGTAACGTAAATCAGCGCCAAGAGGTGGCTGTTATGGGTGATATTTGCCGTAAACTGATTGTCGCCGCCGCAGTGGCCACGTTCCTCGCCGGTTGCGCGGATGATTCGCTGGGCCCCGAATATGGCGAGATCGGCGAGGAGGAAAGCGGCCTTCAGTTATACGCGGCGGGGCTGAAAGGCGGATACCGTAAATTCATTTACGGCCAGGACGAAAGGTACGTCAAACGGACGGTCGGGATATACGGTCCAAAACAGGGCGAATTTCCCCATGGCCAGCTTATCCTTATCGAAATGCCGCCAAGAATGTATATTTCGAACGTCACGCCGCCACAGGACACGATCGAAGATTGGGAGCAATTCAAAAATCGGGCAATAACCCTTGGGCCGGTGGGCGCGGCCGTTAACAAGATCGGACGCATCAATTACGCCGCGTTCCTCGCCGATAAACTGTCCTGCATCATCTTTCGGCAGCCCTTCGGAACGGTCTATGGTTCCGGCGGCGGCGGCACAAGATTGATCGGAGGATACTACTGCAAGGGCGAAGCCCCGATGATGACCGAAGGCGAGGCAGCCGCGATCGTCAAAGCCGTCGGGCACAAGAAGTATGGGGCGATCAGGCCGCCGGAGCAATAAGTCACGCACAAGCGAATTTGATGCGCCACTACCCCTTCCCACCCTTACGCATCGCTTCCCAATCCTCGTCGGCCATCATGTCGCCGATGAAGTTGAATTCGCCGGCGCCCTGCAACCATTCGCCTCCATCGATGGTGACGACCTCGCCGTTCATATAGCCGGAGAAATCGGACATCAGGTAGCTGGCCAGATTCGCCAGTTCGATATGCTCGCCCGCCCGGCCCAGCGGATTGCGTTTTTCGATCATGTCGGCCATTTCCGGCTTGGGCACCAGCCGCTCCCAAGCGCCCGGAGTGGGGAACGGGCCCGGCGCGATGGCGTTAAGGCGCACGCCCCGACCGCCCCATTCGACGGCCAGACTACGGGTCATCGCCAGCACGCCCGCCTTGGCCATGGCAGATGGCACCACATAAGCAGAGCCTGTCCAGGCGTAGGTGGTGACAATCGACATCACGGTCGCCTTGCGTTCGGCCGCCAGCCAGCGCCGGCCGCAGCCCAGCGTTACATAGGCCGTGCCATGCAACACGATGCCCAGCACCGCATCCACCGCGCGCGGCGACAGTGTCTCGGTACGGGCGATGAAATTGCCGGCGGCGTTGTTGACCAGCCCGTCCAGCGGTCCGTTCTCCCAGATCGCGTCCAGCATCGCCTCCACCGCGGCCGCATCACGAATGTCGCAGCCATGATACTCGGCGCCGCCGAGTTCCTTCGCCGCCTCTTCCAGCACATCCGTACGGCGGCCGCAAATCACCAGATCGGCGCCCAACTCGCGGAAACGCCGGCCCATCGACAGGCCCAGCCCGGTGCCGCCGCCGGTAATCAGTATTCGTTTCCCCGCCAGAAGATCAGCCTGAAACATCGCTCGTCCTTTCCCGATAATTTCGATTTCCCGGACAGCTTTAACAGCCTTTTGCCCTGCTGGCATCATCGGGCGAACGGCGCTAGAGTGCCGCCACAACAGGGTAATGGCATACGGAATTGTATCATGATTGCCAATGGAGAGTTTCCCGAGGGCGTCGCTTATGTGGATGGCGATTACCGGCCGCTGTCCGAGGCGAAAATTTCGGTGCTGGATTGGGGCTTCCTGCGCTCCGACGCAACCTATGACGTGGTACATGTCTGGGACGGCAAGTTCTTCCGGTTGGACCGGCATATAGACCGCTTTATGGCCTCGGTGGAAAAGCTGCGCATGACGTTGCCGGTGGACCGGGACGGCTTGGCGAATATCCTGAACGAATGCGTGTCCCGGTCCGGCATGCGCGAGTCCTATGTGGAGATGATCCTGACCCGCGGCCGTTCGCCGACCTTCAGCCGCGACCCGCGCGACGCGGTGAACAATTTCATCGCCTTCGCCATGCCTTTCGGCTGGGTCATGAACGAGGAACAACGCCGGCGCGGCATCAATATCGTAATCGCCGAAACCAGGCGCATCCCGGTGGAATCCGTCGACCCCACGGTAAAGAACTATCACTGGCTGGATCTCGTGGCCGGCATGTTCGAGTCCTATGACCGCGGCGGCGAGAGTGTCGTGCTGACGGACCTGGCCGGCAACATCACCGAAGGCCCCGGCTTTAACATCTTCGCGGTGAAAGGCGGCCGGGCGGCGACCGCGGACCGTGGCGTTCTCCAGGGCATCACCCGCCAGACCGCGATCGAGCTTTGCGAGGAACTTCAAATCCCGGTCGATACCGGCACGGTCACCGCGGATGCGCTGCGCGGCGCCGACGAAATCTTCATCACCTCGACCGCCGGCGGCGTCATGCCGGTAACCCGCATCGACGGCGAGGCCATTGGCGACGGCAAACCGGGCCCGATGACAGGGCGCCTGACGGAACTGTACTGGGCCAAACATGACGACCCGGCCTGGGTCACGCCGGTCGATTACGGCTGAGGCAGCGCATACCGCCATGCTGAAACCCGCCCGGACATACGCGGCCGCCGTCGACAATTTCCGCTGGCGCGTCCCCGCTTCCTACAATATCGGCGTCGATATCTGCGACCATCAGAACGCCAGCGCGACGGCGCTGATCTGCCCGCAACCCGACGGCAGGATCAGGACCTACAGCTTCGGCGACCTGAAGCGGCAATCCAACAAGCTGGCCAATGTGCTGGCCGCGCGCGGCATCAGGCCGGGCGACCGGGTGGGCATTCTGCTGCCCCAGGCGCCGGAGACGGCAATTGCCCATATCGCGGTCTACAAAAGCGGCATGATCGCGGTGCCGCTGTTCACCCTGTTCGGGGCCGAGGCGCTGGAATACCGACTTCAGGCCGCCGGGGTGCGGGCGCTGATATCGGACACCAACGGGCTGGCTAAAATCGCCGCGATTCGTGACCGCCTGCCCGACCTGAAATTGGTCATGTCCATCGACGGACCCGGCGACGGGGCGGAGGATTACCACCGACTTTTGTCGCGGGCCTATGACAGTTTCCAGCCCAAGTTGACCCGCGCCGACGACCCGGCACTGATTATCTTCACGTCGGGCACCACCGGCCCGCCCAAGGGCGCGCTGCATGCCCACAGGACCCTGCTGGGTCATCTGCCGGGCGTGGAGTTTCCGCATGAATTCTTCCCGAAGAAGGGCGACCTGTTCTGGACGCCGGCCGACTGGGCCTGGATCGGCGGGTTGATCGACGTGCTGCTGCCCTCGCTGCATCATGGCGTGCCGGTGCTGACCTGGCGGGCGCAGAAATTCGACCCGGAGGAAGCCTACCACCTGATGGCGAAACACAAGGTGCGCAACTCATTCATGCCGCCCACCGCCTTGAAGCTGATGCGCCAGATCGGCCCACGCCCGTTCGCGGCGCGCGACTGCAAACTGCGTTCCATCGGGTCGGGCGGCGAGACCCTGGGCGCGGAGTTGCTGGATTGGGGGCGCGAGACCTTTGGGCTGACCATCAACGAATTCTATGGCCAGACCGAATGCAACCTGGTCGTGGGCAATTGCGCCGGCATCATGGATGTGCGCCCAGGATCGATGGGCCGCGCCATCCCCGGCCACCGCGTCGGCATCGTCGATGACGAGGGCAACGAACTGGCGGACGGCACGGAAGGCAATATCGCGGTGCGCCGGCCGGACCCGGTGATGTTCCTGGAATACTGGAACAATCCGGAGGCAACGCGGGCAAAATTCGCCGGCGACTGGCTGTTGACCGGCGACCGGGGCACTCGTGACGAGGATGGTTATTTCCATTATGTCGGGCGCGACGACGACGTCATCACCTCGGCCGGCTACCGCGTCGGCCCCGGCGAGATCGAGGATTGCCTGGCCCAGCATATGGCGGTGGCGATGGCCGCCGTGATCGGCGTCCCCGACCCGGTGCGCACCCAGTCGATCAAGGCCTTCGTCATGCTGCGCCCCGGTTACGAGGGCACCCCGGCGCTGGCCCGCGAAATCCAGGACCACATAAAAACCCGCCTCGCCGCCCACGAATATCCCCGCGAGGTAGAGTTCGTCACCGCCCTGCCGATGACCACCACCGGCAAAATCATGCGCGGCGAGCTAAGGGCGAGAGAGGCGGAGCGAAACGGCGGAGAGAGGTAAGGACGGCGTCGCTGTCTGTTTTGCCCTATCTTTCCATACGCTCCTCATCCAGAGCCTGACGAAGGATGTGCCCGAGGGGAAATGCGTGAACGGCGAAAGTACTGTTTTTCAAACGGTTGATGGCGATTCCGGTTTCCCGGAAAGAGCCGCCGAGTGGCTGCATCCTTCGTCAGGCTCAGGATGAGGATGGTGTGATAAAGATGGGAGAGAGGCTCCGCCGCTGTGGTTCACCCCTCCTAAAGCCGCGCCAGCCTCTCGACGATCAGCGCGTAGAACCCATCCGCGTTGATTTCGTTTATCACCAGCGCGTTGGGTTTCTCGCCGGTGATGGACCACCAGTCGGTTACGGTGCGGCCCATGGTAAGCTCGCTCCGCGTTTCGATCTCCACGCGCACATGCCGGCCGGCGAACAGCTCCGGCTTCAATAGATAGGCGATAACGCAGGGGTCGTGCAGCGGCCCGCCCGCCATGCCGTAGCGGTCCATGTCGAAACGGTCGTAGAAATCCAGCATACCGACGACCGCGGCCGAAACCGGCGTGCCGATGGCGCGGATCGCATCCAGGCGCTCGGGCGTGGTGATCGCCTTGTGGGTCACGTCCAGCGGGATCATCACGACCGGCCGGCCGCATTCGAACACCACATGGGCGGCGTGCGGGTCGACATAGATGTTGAACTCGGCCGACGGCGTGGTGTTGCCGGTGATCATCGCGGACCCGCCCATCAGCACGATTTCGGCGATATTGGGCAGGATGCGCGGCTCCTTGACGATGGCCTGGGCAATATTGGTCAGCGGCCCCAGCGGGCAGAGCGTGATGCCCTCAGGCCCGGCGGCCAGGCACGTCTCGACGATGAAATCCACCGCATGGCCCTCGGCCAGCGCGATTCCGGGCGGCGGCAGGTCGCAACCGTCCAGCCCGGTCTTGCCATGCACGGATTCCGCCGTCACCAGCGGCCGCAGCAGCGGCCCGGGGCAGCCCGCGAAGACGGGAATGTCGGTCCGCCCCGCCAGCTCCACCAGCCGCCGCGCATTGGCGGCGGTGAGTTCCAGCGGAACATTGCCGGCCACGCAGGCGATGCCGCGAATGTCGAGTTCGTCCGGCGAGGCCATGGCCAGCAGCAGGGCGACGGCGTCGTCCTGGCCGGGATCGCAGTCGATGATGATCTTACGTTGCGTCATGACAGCAAGTAACGCGGCGGAGACAGTGGCTGTCAAGCAGGCAGATAACCGCCAGCCAGCCTCTGAATCGCGAAACGAGCCCATGCACAGACGTTTTCCGCGGGCTACAGCGGCATTTCCGGGGAGGATTTGCCGGAAAAATGAACTAGAATCCGGTTAAGCAAGCGGAATAGATAAGCATGCTTATTATATCCCACATCCCGTGGCCGGCGGTGCCTGATTGGCCCGCTATGACCCCGAATGCCCCGGCCGCGACCGCCTTATCGCCCGGCTGAGGATGATCACCGGCACGATCCCCGCCAGCACGATGGTGAGCGCGGGCAGCGCCGCTTCCGCTATGCGTTCCTCCGACGCGTATTCATACGCCCTCGTCGCCAGGGTCTGGAAATTGAAGGGGCGGAGCAGGATGGTGGCGGGGAGTTCCTTCAGGACCTCGACGAAGACCAGGATGGCGCCGGCCAGCACGCCACCCCTTATCAGGGGCAGGTGGACACGGGTCAGCGTGCCCCATTTGCCCTCGCCGAGCGTGCGGGCGGCGGCGTCCATGTTGGGGGTTACGCGCACCAGCGACGATTCCACCGCACCGTTGGCCAACGCCATGAAGCGCACCGTGTAGGCAAAGATCAGGGCGGCCACCGTGCCGCTGAGGATGAGGCCGGTGGAGATGCCGAAAGTGGCCTGCATGACGGCGTCGATGCCATGGTCGAGGCGAGCCAGTGGCGGTACCGCGCCGACCGCCAGCACCGAACCCGGTATGGCATAGCCGATGCTGGCGAAACGGGTGAGCCCACCCAGCAGCCGGCCGCCGGACAGCCGCGCGCCGTAGGCGAGGAAGATCGCGGCCGCGATACAGACCATGGCGGCCAGGGTGGCGAGCATCAGGCTGTTGCCGAAATCCTCGATGAAGCGCGTATCCAGCCCGCGCGCAAGATTAGCCAGCGCATGGCCGCCCAGCACCCACGCCGGCAGCGCGAAACCCAGCGCGATGGGCGCTGTGCAGGCTGTAACAGCGGCCCATTTGCGCGCCCCTGCCAGTTCGTAACCAGGCAATTCGCGATAGCGCGTGGTGGTCTGGTGATAGCGCTGGGACCGGCGCGAGCGGCGCTCGATCCAGATCAGGGCCAGCACCAGGACGGTGAGGGTCGCCGCCATCTGCGCCGCCGCGGATTCGTTCACGTCCAGCCAGACCCGGTAGATGCCGGTGGTGAAGGTATCAACGGCGAAATACTGCACCGTGCCGAAATCCGCCAGGGTTTCCATCAGCGCCAGCGACAGACCGGCGACGATCGCCGGGCGCGCCATCGGCAGGGCGACGGTGAAAAAACTGCCCCAGGCGGAACGACCCAGCACGCGGCTGGCCTCCAGCAGGCAGACCGACTGGCTAACGAAGGCGGCGCGCGTCAGCAGGTAGACGTAAGGGTAGAAAACCAGGGTCATCATGGTCGCCGCGCCGGGGATGGTGCGGATGTCGGGGAACCAGTAATCGCGCGACGATTGCCACCCGAAGAGTTCGCGCAATCCCGTCTGCACCGGTCCGGCATATTCCAGCAGGTCGGTATAGACGAAGGCGATGACATAGGCCGGCACGGCGAGTGGCAGCAACAGCGCCCATTCGAAAAACCCGCGCCCCGGGAACCGGCAGACCGATACCAGCCAGGCCGGCCCGATACCGACCGCCAGCACGCCCACGCCCACGCCCAGCGCCAGCAGAAGAGTGTTGAGCAGGTAACCCGGCATCACCGTGGAAATCAGATGTGCCCAAACCCCGTTGTCCGGGGCCAGGGCCATCAGGGCGACGGCGACGATCGGACTGGCCACGGCGAGGGCCACCAGCACGGCGCCCGCCGTCCAGGCATCGAAGCGCGGCCGCCGCCAGCGCCGCCACTGCTGCAGCGGGCTCTGTATTTCCCCTATTACCGCCAAGCGGTTACCACCTCTTCCCCATGTCGCCCCCTACCGGTACCCCGCCCGATCGTATAGCTTGATCGCGAGCGGCACCTGTTTGGCGATCTCCGAGAGCGGGGCTTCGTCGGCATGGAAACGGCCCCAGGCCTCGACCGCCGGATGCCAGGCGACGCCCGGCTTCACCGGATATTCGTAGTTACTGGCGGCATAATGTTCCTGGGCCCAGTCGCCGCTGAGGAACTCCAGCAGTTTGACCGCGTTGTCCCGGTTCTTGGCGTATTTGGCGACGCCGCCTCCGGAAATGTTGGCGTGGGTTCCGCGGCCGTCCCGGTTGGGGAAGATCACGCCGATGGCGGCCGCCCATTCCTTCTGTTCGGGCTCGGCCTCATTGAACTGCATCTTGCCGATGTAATAGGTGTTGATCAGCGCAATATCGCATTCGCCCTGCCAGATCGCCTTGACCTGGGCGCGGTCGTTGCCCTGGGGTTTACGGGCGAGGTTCTCCTTCACCCCCTTCGCCCAGCCCTGCGCGATCTCCTCGCCCTTGGCGACGATGATCGAGGCCAGCAGCGACTTCATATAGACATGGCCGGAGGAACGGGTGCAGATACGGCCCGCCCATTTCGGTTTGGTAAGATCCTCATAGGTGTTGATCTCGTCCGATTTGACCCGATCCCGCGAATAGACGATGACGCGGGCCCGCGCGGTCAGCCCGAACCACTTGCCGTCCGGGTCGCGAAACCGCGCCGGAATGTTGGCTTGCAGCACCGCCGATTTCACCGGCTGGAAGGTATCCGCCTCGGCATGCTGGCTGAGCGTCGCGATGTCGGCGGTCAGCACAAGGTCGGCGACACTAGCCTCGCCCTCTTCCTGCATGCGCTTCAGGATGCCGCCCTTGACGTACTGAACATTGACCGCGATGCCGGTCTCGGCGGTGAATTTGTCCAGCAGGGGCCGGATCAGGAATTCCTGGCGGTAGGAATAGAGATTCACCTCGCCACCGGCCGCCGCCACCGTTTCGGAGAGCCCCGACATGCCGGCCGCCATGATCGCCGCTATCAACAGCCGCCGCGCCTGGCCGGCCAATATCGAATCCGTAAATTTCAAAATTCTATTCATTACCTTTTCCACAATGTTTCGTTATACGGTGACGCACATATTAATTGCGAATAATTCTCAATTGCAAGTTCATTTTATTGGCAACCGACGCGCGGGGCAAGCAAAACCATACGGGGATTAAGGAAATGGCCGGCGCTGCTGAAATACCCGCAAAACCGCCAAAAAGCCCAACAACTCCGAGGCTTACAGGGCTACAGGGCACTGGATTACCGCCCGCCTCGCCACCCGATGCGACATTATGCCACCGCGTGGACGCGCCGGATTTGCCATCCGCGTCCAGGGAAACCCTGGGTCGGTGCGCTCCCCTGCCCCCGCAACACTGGAATCCGGGCGCGCCTTGTGCCACATAGGGGCCAGTTATACCGAACCCATGGAGAACCGAACCTTGCCGGCCAACGAAAAACTAGTCCTTGCCCTGCCGAAGGGGCGCATTCTGGAAGAGGTGATGCCGCTGGTGCGCGCCGCCGGCATCGAGCCGGAGCCCGCCTTTGACGACCCGAAATCGCGCCTGTTGCAGTTCGACACTAACATCCCCGAGCTGTCGATCATCCGCGTGCGCAGCTTCGACGTGGCGACCTTCGTCGCTTTTGGCGCGGCGCATCTGGGCGTGGCCGGCAACGACGTGCTGATGGAGTTCAACTATCCCGAACTGTTTGCGCCGGTTGACCTGAAGATCGGCCATTGCCGACTGTCCATCGCCGAACCCAGGGAGCTGGTGCAAAAGGACGACCCGGCGCGTTGGAGCCATATCCGCATCGCCACCAAATACCCGGCGATCACGCGGGCGCATTTTGCGGCGCGCGGGGTGCGGGCGGAATGTATCAAACTGAACGGCGCCATGGAGCTGGCGCCGGGGCTCGGCCTGTGCCGCCGCATCGTCGACCTGGTGTCCACCGGCAAAACGCTGGAGGAAAACGGGCTGGTAGAGATCGAGACCATAACCGAGATCACCAGCCGGCTGATCGTCAATCGCGCCGCCCTGAAGACGCGGCCAGAGGAGGTCGGCGGCTGGGTCGATCGCTTCCGGGAGGTCGCCGATGCCGCGTAGGCTGAATGCTCAGGATCCGGGCTTCGAGGCCGAATTTCGCGAGCTACTGGCCGCCAAGCGCGAGGTCTCGGTCGACGTCAACGATACGGTGGCGGCGATCCTGGCGGAAGTGCGTCAGCGCGGCGACGAGGCCATCATCGAATATACCGAGCGCTTCGACCGGGTGAAACTGACACCCCAGACCATGCGTTTCACGGCGGCCGAGATCGATGCGGCGGTTGCGGCCTGCGGCAAGAACACGCTGGCGGCGCTGGACGTCGCGGCGGAGCGCATCCAGTCCTTCCATGAAAAACAGAAGCCCGCCGACCTCGCCTATACCGACGAGGCCGGGGTCAGACTTGGCCAGCGCTGGACCGCGGTAGGCGCGGCCGGCCTCTATGTGCCGGGCGGCACGGCGGCCTATCCCAGTTCGGTGCTGATGAACGCGATCCCCGCGCGGGTCGCGGGGGTGGAACGCTGCGTTATGGTGGTCCCTACCCCGGACGGCGTGGTGAACCCGCTGGTTCTGGCGGCCGCGCAACTGGCCGGCGTTACCGAAATTTATCGCATCGGCGGGGCGCAGGCGGTGGCGGCGCTGGCTTACGGCACTGATACCATCGCCCCGGTGGACAAAGTGGTGGGGCCAGGCAACGCCTATGTAGCGGCGGCCAAGCGCCAGGTCTTCGGCATCGTCGGCATCGACATGATCGCCGGACCATCGGAAATTCTGGTGGTGGCGGACGCGGAAAACGACGCCGGCTGGATCGCCATGGACCTGCTGTCCCAGGCCGAGCATGACGAATCCGCCCAATCGATACTAATCACCGACAATGCGGATTTCGCGGGCCAGGTAGAACGCGCCATCGAGGGCCACCTGAAGACCCTGCCGCGCGCCGCAATCGCCGGCAAAAGCTGGGAGGATTTCGGGGCGGTCATCCTGGTTGATGCGCTGGCCGACGCCGTGCCGCTGGTCGACCGTATCGCGCCGGAGCATCTGGAACTGGCCGTGGCCGACCCCGAGGCGCTGTCGGCAGAGGTGCGCAATGCCGGCGCTATCTTTCTGGGCCGCTATACGCCCGAAGCCATCGGCGACTATGTGGCCGGGCCGAACCATGTACTGCCGACCGCGCGCAGCGCCCGCTTTTCATCCGGCCTTGGCGTGCTGGACTTCATGAAGCGCACCACCACGGTGGCCTGCGATGCCGACAGCCTGGCTCGCATCGGCCCCGCCGCGGTAACCCTGGCCGAGACGGAAGGGTTGGACGCCCATGCGGCCTCGGTGGCGATCCGCTTGAATACGGGACGGCGGGGCGGTGAGTGATGGGCGACCCAAGGATCGTCTCCCTCGACCTCGATGAAAAGACGGTGCTGCGCCGCAGTCCGGAGATCGAGCATGAGCGCGCCGTGGCGATTTTCGACATCCTGGAGGAAAACCGCTTCGCGCCCATTGGCCATGACGGCGGCCCTTACGACCTGACTCTCAGCATTGAGGACCGGCAGCGGCTGGTTCTGGACATCCAGGTCGCGAACGGCGGGCCGGTGGAACGGGTGACACTGTCGGTGACGCCCTTCCGGCGCATCGTGAAGGATTATTTCCAGATCTGCGAAAGCTATTTCGACGCCATCAAGCGGCTGTCGCCATCGCAGATCGAGACCATCGACATGGCGCGGCGCGGCCTGCACAACGAGGGCTCGGTTATGCTGAGCGAGCGCCTGCGCGAAAAAATAGACATGGACCAGGACACGTCCCGCCGGCTGTTCACGCTGATCTGCGTCCTGCATATCCGCGGATGATCTATTGAGCGACCTGCCCGGAGCCATCCTGTTCGCCTGCAGCCACAATTCGCTGCGCTCGCCGATGGCGGAGGGGATCATGAAGCATCTTCACGGGCGGCGGGTTTTTGTCGATTCCGTCGGCGTGCGTGCGCGCGAGGTAGACCCCTTCGCGGCCGAGGCGATGGAGGAGATTGGCATATCCATCGAAGACCACCACGCCAAGACCTTCGACGAACTGGAAGACAGTTCGTTCGACGTAATTGTCACGCTCTCGCCGGAAGCCCAGCACAGCGCCGTCGAGATGACGCGTACCATGGCCTGCGAAGTGGAATTCTGGCACACTTTCGACCCGTCGATCGTCGAGGGCAACCGCGAGACCCGCCTGGACGCCTACCGTCAGGTGCGCGATCAGCTGATGAAACGCATCATGGAACGCTTCCCGGTAGAGGGCGGCATGGCGAGCGTGTGAGGGGGGCAAATGCAAGACCCGGCATTGATTGATCGCCTGCTGGATGTAGTGGAATTCGAAATCGCGCCCATGACGGCGACGGGCGTGACGCGGGGGAACAAGCTTTTCGGGGCGGCGATCCTGCGCAAGTCGGACTGGTCCACGGTGATCGCGGAAACCAACAACGAAACCGAAAACCCGCTTTGGCATGGTGAAATGCATGCGCTGAAACGGTTTTACGAACTGCCGCGCGAGGCCCGCCCGAAACCGGCCGACTGCATCTTTCTGGCAACGCATGAGCCCTGCTCGCTGTGCCTGTCGGCCATCACCTGGGGCGGCTACGATAATTTCTGGTACCTGTTCAGCCACGAGGATTCCCGCGATTCATTCAATATCCCCCATGATTTGCGGATATTGAAAGAAGTATTCCGCCTGGAACCCGGCGGCTACGCGGCGGAGAACCAGTACTGGAAGAGCCATAATATCGTGAAGACCATTGGCGCCCTGGATGAGCCTGACCGGACGCGCCTGCGCACGCGCGTGGAGGAATTGTCTGAAATTTATGCCGGCCTGTCGGAAATATACCAGGGCAACAAACATCTGGCCGGGGGCGATATCCCGCTGGATTGAGGAGCGATACCAACCCACACCCCGCACAAAAAGAATGACCGGCTCTTTCGAGCCGGCCATCCTCGGAGGTACATGAAGAAAGGTCCCTAAACATCCGATCATTCGGGTGCCTCGGGCTCGGTCAATCTGTCAATCTTCCGCCTTGCGGCCTGGATCGAACCTGACGGAGGGGTTCGTCTGGCTGTTCCTTCGGGGGCACGTCCTAGGGAACACAAATCATCCGACCTTACAGTTACAAACATCGTCTCTATCGCGTTGAATGTCAAGCGTTTGACTCGAAAAAATTAACTTCGTCGGTTCACCAACGAGAATCGGGGAAGTTGCAGACCATCCTTTGCCGCTGCAGGCTTGACCGCCGGTCGCCGGAGCGTCAGAACAAGCCCTGCCGCCGACAGGGCAGCGACTGCCAACGGGATAATTGAGTGACCGCTACACCACCACCACGTTTCGTGCTTGCCTCTGCCTCGCCCAGGCGGCTGGATTTGCTGGCCGGAATCGGCATCGCGCCGGATGTTGTCGACCCGGCGGCGGTCGACGAGACGCCGGGCAAGGCCGAGTTGCCACGCGACCACGCCGCCAGACTGGCCGGCGAGAAGGCCGCCGCCGTGCGGGCCCGCCATCCCGACGCGGTGGTTCTGGCGGCCGACACCGTGGTGGCGCTGGGCCGGCGCATCCTGCCCAAGGCGGAGGACGAGGCGACGGCGCGGCGCTGCCTGACGATGCTGTCGGGGCGACGGCACAAGGTAATCGGCGGGGTTACGGTAATCGGCGTGGACGGCGCCGAGTGGCGCCGCCTGGTTACCACATCGGTGAGGTTCAAGCGGCTGGATATAGCCGAAATTGAGGCCTATATCGCTAGTGGCGAGTGGGACGGCAAGGCCGGCGGCTACGCTATCCAGGGCCGCGCGGCCGCACTGATCCCCTGGATCGAGGGGTCCTGGTCGAACGTCGTGGGGCTGCCGCTATACGAAACGGCGCAGCTGCTGCGCAACGCGGGGGTAGTTGCATGAAGTCCGAAGAGACATGGCTGATCGAGTTTTCCCCCGGCGAGACACGCGCGGCGCTGATCGACGGGCGGGACCGGTTGGTGGAGATGCTGATCGAGCGCATGGGCGAGAGCGAGATCGTCGGCTCGATCCATCTCGGCAGGGTAACCCGGGTGGAAAAGGGCATCGGCGCGGCCTTCGTGGAATTTGGCGATCGCGAACCGGGTTTCCTGGGCAAGGCGAAAAACGTGACCGAGGGCCAAGCGGTGATCGTCCAGGTGATCCGCGCGGCGGGCGGCGGCAAGGGCGCGGTGCTGACGGTGAATCCGGTGCTGCCGGGGCGCTATCTGTCGCTTGATGCGACACGGCCCGGAATCCACTGGCCGCGCGGCAAGTGGGAGGGTGACAGGGCGGAGCTCGGCGCGCTTCTGGAGGAGATCGCGCCCGAAGGATCCGGCCTC
This sequence comes from uncultured bacterium, assembly GCA_965603635.1. Classification (GTDB taxonomy): domain Bacteria; phylum Pseudomonadota; class Alphaproteobacteria; order UBA8366; family JADFVY01; genus JADFVY01. The sequence continues at coordinate 16,718 of CBFDDT010000003.1, forward strand.
GCCCCCGGTCCGCTGGCCGCGGAGACGTCGCCCGATACACTCAAGGCCGAGGCCGGGAAGCTGGCCACCCTGTGGATGGAGATCAACGCGCAAGCCGCCGCCGCAAAGCCCCCGCTACAGTTGCGGGCCGCGCCGTCGCTGACGGACCGTATCCTGTGCGAGGCGCGCGGGCCGGTGGTGATGGATGACCCAAGGAGCTTTTCCACCATCAATACAGTAGCCGGACAAGAAATGCCCGATCTGGCCGGCGCGCTGGAGCTGTACATGGGAAAGACACCGCTGTTCGAGGAGACCGGCGTGGAGGAGCAGCTCGAAGAGGCGCTGGGTCCGCGCATGGAAATGCCCGGCGGGGCCAGCCTGGTGATCGAGGAGACCGAGGCGCTGACTGCCATCGACGTCAATATGGGCGCCAGCGGCGGGCGCATGCAGTCGGACAATGCCATAGTAAAGGCCAACGAGGCGGCGGCGCTTGCGGTGGCGCGACAGATTCGGTTGCGTAATATCGGCGGACTGATCCTGGTGGATTTCATTTCGATGAAAAGCAAGGCGCACCGCAAGCAACTTGTCGAGTTGCTGCGCCGCGCGATGCGGAGAGACCCGGTGCGCCACGACGTGCTGGGCATGACGCCGGCCGGGCTGGTGGAGATTACCCGCCAGCGCACCGGCCATCCGCTCGCCGCCCTGTTCGCCCACCCGGCGCGGTATGTCGCGCGGCCGCTGCCCGAAGCGCAAGCCTGCGCGGCCCTGCGCGCGGCGCTACGCCGGTCGTGGAGCGGCAAGACCGTGCTGGCCGCCGATCCGGCAATCGTCGAGGCGCTGCAGGGAATACTGGCCCCGGCGCTGGAGGAGGTCGGCCGCAGACTGGGGTTGCCGCTGGAACTGCTGGCGGAGCCAGGCCGCGGCGGCTATGAATTCCGCAAGGGCTGATCGGGAGAACGAGGTATGAGCGACAAAAAACCATGCCCGATCTGTGGCAAGCCAAAAGCGGAGAAATACGCGCCCTTCTGTTCGAAGCGCTGCGCCGAGGTGGACCTGTCGCGCTGGCTGGGCGGGGTCTACCGAATCCCCACCGACGAGCCCCCCGAGGGCGGTGACTATCCACCGGAAGAGGACGAGAACGGATGAAGGTGAATTTCCCTGTCCGATATGCTGGACAGCGCGCCCGGATTTGATTATGTAAGGCCTCCGTCGCACCCGCGATACCCGGCGCCCGGGTAGCTCAGTTGGTAGAGCAGGGGATTGAAAATCCCCGTGTCGGCAGTTCGAATCTGTCCCCGGGCACCATTTTTCTTCCCCATGCCTCTGTCTTCCGTTGCCGCCAAATATCAGCGGCATCGGCGCAAACCGAAAACGCGGTTTGCTTGCGCGTGATGTAGCAATACGATAAATCCGCTCTATCTATGACGCAATCGACTGGGCCCGGCGAAATAGCGGGTGGCGATTTTGGCCGCCGACCCGCCGGATAATTCGACCGCCTTCCTTGCGTGCCTTGGAACAGATCGCCCCGATCCGAACGGTTTTGTAATCTACGCTGGGCTTTTATATGCATTCACTCATTGTTTACCGCGACCAATGGTTCGGCAACATCCGCGGCGATGTCCTGGCCGGACTCGTTGTTGCCCTAGCCCTCATTCCCGAGGCCATCGCCTTTTCCATCATTGCCGGGGTCGATCCCAAGGTCGGACTCTACGCGTCGTTTTCGATCGCGGTGATCGTCGGAATCACGGGTGGTCGGCCTGGCATGATTTCAGCCGCGACCGCGGCGACCGCGGTGCTGATGGTAACGCTGGTCCGCGAATACGGGCTTCAATATCTTCTGGCGGCAACGGTCCTCGCCGGGCTGTTGCAGATCGCCGCGGGGCTTCTGCGGCTCGGTTATGTCATGCGTTTCGTATCGCGGTCGGTGTTGACCGGTTTCGTCAACGCGCTGGCGATCCTGATTTTCATGGCCCAGCTACCCGAACTGATCGGCGTTCCATGGCTGACCTACGTCATGGTCGCGGCCGGGCTTGGTATCATCTATCTGTTCCCGATGGTGACCAAATCCATTCCGTCGCCGCTGGTCTGCATCGTCGCCCTGACGGCGATCACTCTCTACTTCGGCTTCGATTTGCGCACCGTGGGGGACATGGGCGAATTGCCGTCGACTTTGCCGGTCTTCCTGATCCCCGATATCCCCCCGACCCTCGAGACCCTGCTGATCATCCTGCCCTATTCGGCGGCCGTCGCGGCGGTGGGGTTGCTCGAATCCCTGTTGACCGCGACGATCGTCGAAGACCTCACCGACACGCCCACCAACCTCAGCCAGGAATGCATCGGCCAGGGTCTCGCCAACACGGCGACGGGCTTTATCGGCGGCATGGCCGGCTGCGCGATGATCGGCCAGTCGATGATCAATGTTAAATCAGGTGGCCGCGGCCGGCTTTCCACCGTCAGCGCCGGCGTATTTCTGTTGTTCATGATCGTCGTGCTTGGCGACCAGGTGAAACAGATCCCGATGGCGGCCCTGGTCGCCATCATGATCATGGTGTCGATCGGCACCTTTAGCTGGTCGTCGATCAAGAACCTGCGCACCCATCCGCGCAGTTCCTCGCTGGTCATGATCGCGACCGTCATCACCGTCGTTGCGACCCATAATCTTGCGATCGGCGTTCTCGTCGGCGTGCTGCTGTCCGGCATTTTCTTCGCCTGGAAAATTGCGCAAATTTTCCGGGTTACATCGACCCTGTCGGCGGACGGCAGGTCGCGAATCTACATTGTGGAGGGGCAGGTTTTCTTCGCCTCGGCGGTAAATTTCACCGCCGCCTTCGACTTCAAGGAGGCGCTTGAGAAGGTCACCATCGACGTAAGCCGGGCCCATATCTGGGATATTTCCAGCGTGGCCGCGCTCGATATGATCGTTCTCAAATTCCGCCGCGAGGGGGCCGAGGTAGAGATCGTCGGCCTGAACGAGGCCAGCGAGACAATCGTGGATCAGCTTGCGATCCACGACAAGCCCGGGGCGCTCGAACGCCTCATGGGGCATTAAGGGAGAACGCAATGTCTAAAATATGTGCATTGGTGGATGGCTCCGTCTATTCCGAAAGCGTCAGCGACCATGCGGCCTGGATCGCGCAAAGAGCGGGATATTCGGTTGAACTGCTGCATGTCCTCGGCCGGCGCGAGACCTCGGGCGCGCCGTCGAACCTCAGCGGCGCCATAACGCTGGGTGCCCGCACGGCGCTTCTGGAAGAGCTGAGCGCGCTGGACGAACAGCGGGGGAAACTCGCTCAGAAATACGGAAGGGCGATCCTCGACGACGCCAAGGCCCGCATCGAGGCGGCCGGCGTGACCGACGTCACCGCGGTGCTGAGGATCGGCGACATCGTCGAAACCGTCGCCGAATTCGAGGCCGACGCGAAAATGGTGGTGGTCGGCAAGCGCGGCGAGGCGGCCGATTTCGCGAAACTGCATCTCGGCTCCAACCTGGAACGCATCGTGCGCTCCAGCCAGAAACCGGTTTTCGTCGCCTCGCGCGGCTTCCGGCCGATCGAACGTGTCCTCATCGCCCATGACGGCAGCGCCAGCAGCATGAAGGCGGTCGACCATGTCGCGCGCGGCAAGCTGTTCGCCGGTTTGCAAGTCCGCCTGCTGACTGTCGGCGCCGACAGCCCGGAAAACCGCAAGCGGCTGGACGACGCAAAGGCCACGCTGAAGGCGGGCGGCCACGAGGCCGAGGCCAGCATTATGCAGGGCCAGCCCGAGGCGGCAATCGCCCAGGCCGTCGAATCGGAAGGCGTCGACCTACTGGTAATGGGCGCCTACGGCCACTCCCGCGTCCGCAGCCTGATCATCGGCTCGACCACGACGGGCATGGTCAGGTCATGCAAAATACCGATCGCGCTCTGCCGTTGAGACCTGTCTCATGGGGCAATGGGCACGGACAAAAGTGGAGGTGAGGCCGGGGCAATGCTCCCGGCCCCAGGAATAGCCTGCCGAAATTCAGACGTGGATAATTTGATCTTTTAACGAATAGGCGATCGCCAATACGTCCTTGCGGGTATGCTCATCGATCTTGTGCTTGTCGAGCGTGCTCAGGATGTCATCGACCGCAGCCATGTATTCCTGCGCGCTGACATTCATACCGCGATGCGCCTCGGGCATTTCGCGGCCGCTATACTGCTCCGGCCCTCCGGCGCCCGCGCCAAAGAAATCGCACAGATGTTGTTTGATGGTGGCAAGACGCTCCGGCTCGTTGCGGTAAGGCAAGAAGCGGACCTTGATCAGCGGATTATTCATGTGCGCTTCGACGACGTCGTCCACCAACGTTTTGATACCTTTTTCGCCCCCGAGACGTTCGTACAGACTTTCACTCATATTATTCTCCTTACTGTTGCCAATTCCATGCTGGAAAGGTCGCGCCAATCAGATTGCGACCGGATTTTGATATACGAATCAAGAGTATATTGTTGACTGCGTTTTGGGATGTCTAGTACAGGATCTGTACTGTCCGCGATTAAATCGTGGGGCAGAAGCTCGAAAGAAAAACATCGTTTGAGCGGTGGGCGTTGGGTTCGCCTGCAATCTGGCATTTTTTGAAGGAGATGGCATGAAGGGGTATGGTCAATACTGTCCGCTGGCACAGGCCAGCCAGATATTGTGCGAGCGCTGGACACTGCTGGTCGTGCGAGAATTGATCGCCGGCAGCACAAGATTCAATGAATTGCGACGAGGCGTGCCGCTTATGTCGCCGACGCTGCTATCGCGGCGCCTAAAACAGTTGGAGACAGCGGGTGTGGTTCGGCGCCAGCGGACCGGCAATGACATTTCCTATGAACTCACCCAGGCCGGTGAAGAACTGCGCCCGGCCATCGAGCTGCTCGGCGCCTGGGGACACCGCTGGGTGCGCACCCGGTTGGGGCCCGAGGATCTGGATGCCGGGTTGTTGATGTGGGACATGCGGCGCTGCATCGACCCCGCTCATTTCCCGGAGCATCGCGTGGTCGTGCAACTTCATTACATGGATGCCCCACAGGGGGCGCGGGATTGGTGGCTGGTTTCCGAGAGCCGCGATGTCGACCTGTGCCTCGCGGACCCGGGTTACGAAGTGGATCTGCTGATCCGCAGCCCGTTGGCCACGATGACGGCGGTCTGGACCTGCCAGTTGCCTTTCCGGGATGCCGAGCGCAGTGGCGAAATCGAAGTGGTGGGGGACGTTGGGCTGGCGCGGAAACTGCCGGACTGGCTGTGCGCCAGCCCTCTCTCGCGTCTCGGTGAGCTTTACGAACCGCCGGAAGTGGGTTGGGCCGAGATTAGTCGGGCGTAGAGGAACTCCGCGAGCGGCCGGACGACGCCAAGGCCACGCTGAAGGCGGGCGGCCACGAGGCCGAGGCCAGCATTATGCAAGGTCAGTCCGAGACGATCGTCGCGCAGACGGTCGAATCGGAAGGCATCGACCTGCTGGTAAAGGGCGCCTACGGCCACTCCCGCGTCCGCAGCCTGATCATCGGCTCGACCACGACGGGGATGGTCCGGTCATGCAAGATACCGATCGCTCTTTGTCGTTGAGGTAATACCCGGGTTAACCTGCGTCCCGCGCACCCGAACGGAAAATCGGCTATAGCTTGGTGGGTTATCTGATTACAGCCACGGGAGGCGCAACAATGACTGACGGCGGCATGTCGCCATACGGGTTCACGGCGGCGGCAGATGAGCCGATTGCCTACCTGCGACGTATTCGGGAGTATTATGAGGCGCTGGGTTATGGCGCGCCCTATGAGTGGGCGCATTACGATGACGCGCCCTTCCAGCCATTGGGGAAACCGCTGGCGGAATGCCGGGTGGCCATCGTCACCACCGCCGCCCCCTACCAGCCCGGCAAGGGCGACCAGGGGCCGGGCGCGCCCTACAATGCGGAACCCAAATTCTATAAGGTTTACTCGGGCGATACGGATGCGGAGCACGATCTGCGCATTTCGCACATCGCCTACGACCGCGCCCACACCACGGCGGAAGACCACGGCGCCTATTTTCCCCTGCCGGAACTACGGCGAGCGGCGGCGCGCGGGCGCATTGGGGCCGTTGCGCCGCGTTTCCACGGCATCCCCACCAACCGCAGCCATCGCGTGACCATCGGGACCGACTGCCCGGAGGTCGTTGCGCGGGCGAAGGAAGACAGCGTGGACGCGGTGCTGCTGCTGCCCAACTGCCCGGTCTGCCACCAGACGGTCAGCCTGGCGGCGCGGATGCTGGAGGAGAACGGCATCGCCACCGTCGTCATGGGCTGCGCCAGGGATATCGTGGAATATGTGGGCGTGCCGCGCCTGCTGTTTTCCGACTTCCCCCTGGGCAATGCGGCCGGGCGGCCAGGCGACCCGGAGTCCCAGGCGCTGACGCTGGAGTTGGCTCTGCGGCTGCTGGAAAGCGCACCCGGCCCGCGCACCACAATGCAGTCGCCGCTGAAATGGAGCGACGATGCGGACTGGAAGCTGGACTATTCAAACGCCGCGCGGATGACGCCAGAGGAAATCGCCAAACGGCGTGCCGAGTTCGACCGGGTGAAGGCCACGGCAAAAACCCTGCGCGAGGATGCAGGGGTTACGCGGGACAGGCGCGCCGAGGCGCCGGCGGATTTCCGCCCGGCGCGTGGCGGCGAGACGGCGTAGGCGGCAGGTCTGCCGATAGCCTAAAGTTTGATCTCCATCAAAGCGTTACGACGCGATTCTTGTTAGAATTTTATCGTTGATGCGAGCTAACGGCGCCGACGCGTCTGCGATTGCCCGGCATGCGGAGAAGGAGGTCGGCACAGCAATGCGAAACATGAAATGGACAGCGTTGCCGTTGGTGCTCGCCCTGCTCTGCTTTACCGGCACCGGCCCAGCCTGGGCGAAGACGGAACCGGACCCGGCGGTCGCCGTGCCGCGGGTACAGAATCCAAGGCGCATCGCCGAAGGGCCGCACGGACTGGTGCTGGTCACCGACCGCCGCCTCGGCGCCGTCGTCGCGGTCGACAGGGACAGTCTGGAGCCGATCTGGAGCACCGCGCTGCCGCGGGAGGGCGCACCCTTCGGGCTTGCAGCCATGAAGCAGCGGGTCTTCGTCGGCAATACCAGCACAAAGAACGTCGAGGTTTACAGGATGCGCGGGCCCGGCGAGCCTTACACGGCACTCCGTTTCGCCTACAACCTCGGTAACGTCCCCGAGGGCGCGACCGGCCCCTTCGAAAATCCGATCGGCATTGCCGTGGACAAGAACGAGAATCTGGTATTCGTTCTCGACGGCGCGACGAAGCGCATCGACGTGTACAAATCGAGAGGTTCGATTCAGCATTCTTTCGAGCCGCGGGACAGCGAAGGCGTGTTGCTAAGCCCGGTATCGCTAGCAGTGGACGAACTGCGCCGGGAAATTCTGGTCGGCGATTACGGCAATCCGCGACCGGAGCCCGACTGCAGTTTCTGCACATACACCGCCACCGCACCGGCGCGCATCCTGATCTACGATTATGGCGGCGAGCTGCTGTTTGAGATCAGGGGCGACGGCACCACCCATTGGTCGACGCGGTTCGCCCGAGTGCAGGGGATGGCGGCGAGCGGCGACGGGCGGATCTTCGCGGCCGACCCCCTGGGCGGCCGGATTCTCGTCTTCGACCGGTACAGCGGTGCCTTGCTGCAGGAACTGGGCACGCAAGGACCGGACGAAGGACAGCTTATGCTGCCGCTGGATGTCTGGCTCGATAGCGAGACCGGCGATCTGTTCGTCTCCAACAACCGGGGCGCCCGCCGCGTGGAAGTGCTGCGGAACGTCGGGGGGCAGCAATGAGAATCTTCGTCAGGTTTTTCGGTGTTGCGTTGCTGGTGTTCGGCTGGCTCGTCCTGGCGCCGGTTCCCGCGGCGCATGCCGCGATGGAGTGTATCGAATGTCACGCCGACCCGAACGGCGGGGGATTCCATGGCGGATTTCGCTCGCTGACGGGCCTGACCAGGGCCGAGGTCGATGTCGTCTGCCTGTCCTGCCATGACGGTAGCTATACCAACCCCGCCGGCATCACGGCGCCCGAGGCCGCAGTCCATGAGCAGGTCTACAGCGGATCGGGCAAGGCCCCCGAATACGGGACGTTCAGCGCCGGCTGCCTCGATTGTCACAACACCCATGGCCAACTGGCCGGCGACGGCAGCCTGATCGAAAACCTGCAACTGCTGGGCGCGCTGGTCCGCGAAGCGAGTTCCACCGACGGCGTCGCGCGAATCCGCAAGCCGATCATCGACCCCGGCCCCGACGGCACGCTCGGCACCAGCGACGATTTCCATGCCGGCTGGGAATGCGACAGCGGTATCAATGACGATCCCGCCTGCGTCACCGCCGACGACGGCTTCGGCGGCACCCATGTCCGCGCGCCGGCGTTCTACGGTAATATCTATGAAGGGGGCACCTGGTCCGGCAATGGCGGGGTAAATCCGTGGGCGAACGACACGCTTCCCTACAACGGCTCCTGTAATTCCTGCCATACCCGCACCAACCACCACCGCCGGGACAACAGCGGCGGCGACCACACCCACAACATCTCCAAGGCGGGCTGCGTCGCCTGCCACTCGCACGTGTCCGGCTGGCTGAACAAGGGCGGCTGAGGGTTCTACCGGGCGCGGGGTAGAGGCTTGCCCTCTATTCCGCTGCCTCGTCTTCTCCCGCGTCGAGCCTGACCTAGCAGGCTGCTGGGTCACCCCACCACGAATTCCGGCAACTCCGCTGGCCGCCAGTCGCCCAGCGCGTCCTCGATATAACGGGCGGCGGATATCAGTTCCGCCTCGCCACCGGGGCGGCCGGCGATCTGAATGCCGGCGGGCAGGCCGTCCGGGGTAGTGCCGCAAGGGATACAGATCACCGGCAGCGAGACCAGGGTGAAGCCGTAGGTGATGGCCAACCAGTCTATGTAAGTCTCGAATTTGCGCCCGTTGCACTCGCCGACATAGCGTTCGTCCTTGGGAAAAGGCGGGACGATGGCGCCGGGGCAGACGATAACGTCGTGGGTTTCCAGGAACTCACGCACGGCGTGGAACAGCCGCACCCTCTCGCGCTCAGCCTCAACGATGGCGCGGCCGTCCAGCGCCAGGCCTTTCTCGACGTTCCAGATCACCTCCGGTTTCAACAGGTCGCGGTGGGATTCCAGCAGCGGCCCGGTCGCCACGGCAAAGGCCACCGCGCGCAATACCTGGAACGCCTCGTGCGTTCCGGTGAAATCCGGGCAGGCCTCAACCATCGGCAAACCAGCGCCCTCCAGCCGGCCAACCGCGTCCCGGAACACAGCCTCTACCGCCGGGTCGACCGGCGCCAGCCCCAGACCCACGCTGAAAGCAACGCGGGCGGGCTTGCGCGGGTTGCGCGCGGCGGCCAGGAACATACCGCCGCTGTCGGCGCTGGCCACGGGGACGGTATGGTCGCGCCCCGTCATGGCGTCCAGGCCCAGCGCGGCATCGGTAACGTTGCGCGCCATCGGCCCCTCGACGGGCAGCAAGCCGTAGGGATTGGTATCGGGACCCGTGGGCACGCGGCCGGGGCTGGGCCGCAAGCCGACGACGCCGCAAAAACTCGCCGGGGTGCGCAGCGATCCCGCCATGTCGGAGCCATGGGCAATCCAGGCGCAGCCCGTGGCCAGCGCCGCCGCCGCGCCGCCCGAGGAACCACCCGCCGAGCGCTCGCGGTTCCAGGGGTTGACGGTGGTTCCGAATACCTCGTTGAAAGTGTGCCCGCCGGCGCCAAATTCCGGGGTGTTCGACTTGGCGTAGACAATGCCGCCACGATCCTCCAGCCGCGTAACGATGCTCTCGGACCGCTCCGGCACATGGTCGGCGAAGATCGGCGAGCCGGATGTCGTGCGCACGCCCGCGACCGGCACCAGATCCTTGATCGGTATAGGCAACCCCGCCAGCATGCCGCGATCTTCCGGCTTGCGTTCCATCAACCGCCGCGCATGATCGCGCGCCCGGTCGAGGCACAACGTCGGCAAGGCGTTGACCACCGGGTCGACCTCGGCAATCCTCTGTTCCAGCGTGTCGATGAGGTCCAGCGCCGAAACCTCGCCCTGCTTCAGGAGGTCGACAATTTCCGTTGCACTCTTTTCAATCAGCGTTTTGTCCGCGCCCATGCACCCTGCCTCGTTTTGTTGTTACATGGCCATGATCCTTTGAAACGACGACGCTCGCAAGTCATACCGGCAAATACTTGCCCCCCACGCTTCCCGCCCGTAATCTCCCGTACCATGACGGAAATGAACAGAGACGCGCTGGAGCGCATCAAGGCGACGGTGGGGCCGAAGGGCTGGTCCGATGATTCGGGCGAAATCGCGCCGCTGGTCAGCGATCAGCGCGGGCTGTTCGTCGGCAAGACGGCGCTGTTGGTGAAGCCGGCCTCGACGGCGGAAGTAGCCGAGGTGGTGAAAATATGCGCGGATGCGGGTATCACCGTCGTTCCGCAGGGCGGCAATACCGGCCTGGTGGGCGGCGGCGTGCCGTTCGAACATGGCGGCGAGATTCTGCTGAGCATGTCCCGCATGAACCATGTACGCGCGGCGGACCCGGCGAACTATACGATGACGGTGGAAGCGGGCTGCGTACTGGCCGACATCCAGGCGGCGGCGGAAAAGATCGACCGGCTGTTCCCGTTGAGCCTGGGCGCGGAAGGGTCTTGCCAGATTGGCGGCAATATCTCCACCAATGCCGGGGGCGTGGCGGTGCTGCATTACGGCAACATGCGCGAGCTGGTGCTGGGGATCGAGGCGGTGTTGCCCGACGGGCAGGTCTGGAACGGGCTGCGCGCGCTGCGCAAGGATAATACGGGTTATGACCTGAAACAGCTGTTCATCGGGGCGGAGGGCACGCTGGGCGTTATCACGGCCGCCGTGCTGAAACTGTTCCCGCTGCCCAGGGATGTGCAGACCGCCTTCGTCGCGATCCGCGACCTGGACGCGGCGATCGATTTGTTGGCCGCCGCGCGCAATGCCAGCGGCGATGCCGTGACGTCGATGGAACTGATCCCGCGAATGTCGCTGGAGTTCGCCTGCCGGCATGTCGCGGGCGTAACCGACCCGCTGAGCGAGCCACACGAGAACTACCTGCTGGTGGAGTTTTCCGGCGCCCGTTCCGACGGCGGCATGGCGGAAAACATGACCGCCTTTCTGGAGGGCGCCTTCGAGATCGGCCTTGTGCTGGACGCCGCGCTGGCCCAGTCCGAGGCCCAGCGCGCCGATCTGTGGCGCATCCGGGAGGCCATCGTAGAGGCCCAGAAATTCGAGGGCGGCAGCATCAAACACGACATCGCCGTGCCGGTCGACAAATCCCCCGAATTCATCCGCCGCGCCGTGGCCGCGGTGACGGCGGCGATGCCCGGCATCCGCCCCCTGCCCTTCGGCCATATCGGCGACGGCAACATCCACTTCAACCTAAGCCAGCCGCCCGGCATGGACGCGGGCGAATTCCTCACCCACTGGGCGGAAATGAACCGCATTGTGCACGATATCGTCGCGGATCTGGATGGCTCAATCAGCGCCGAACACGGCGTCGGCCGCCTGAAGCGGGAGGAAATCACCCGCTACAAAAGTGCGCTGGAACTGGAAATGATGCGCAAGGTGAGGGCCGCACTGGACCCCAAGGGGATCATGAACCCGGGGAAGGTTATTTAGGAGGCCCGGTCCTGCAGGCTACTCAGCTCAGCGACAGCCAGTACAGGAAGGCGTAGAGGGCGAGGAATGCGCCGTTAAGCAGCAGGCCGGCCCAAGCCATGGCGCGGCGGGATGTTCCGCGCAATACCGCAAAAAGGCCAGCGACGAGCCCGGCCAGCGGCAGCGCCGGCATCAAAAATTTGACGAAGTCCCCCATGCCCGGCGACATCGAGTGGATCATCAACATGGCGTAGAGAGTGACGAGCCAGACGAGGATCCCGCATATGAGCGAAATTGTCCCGGCGACGCCCGACGTCGTTTTCCTTGTCTGTCTTGTCTCGTCTTCGCTCATGCCGTTTTCAGTTACTTTGGGTAGCTTTGGGCAACATATCATAAGCCCCAGAAATGCGCACGGCCGGGGCATGGACTTGTGCCGGCGGCGGCGTTTAGGATGGTTGGTTCCACGAATTCATTGCGAGGCCCCATGCACCCCATCATCGCCCTTTGGAGCCATCCCCGGTCGATGTCGACCGCGACCGAGCGCATCATGCGCGAGCGGGGCGATTTTCGCTGTTTTCACGAGCCATTCATGTATCTTTATTACGTCGGGGATGGCGTAAAGGAAATGCCGCTTTTCGAGGCAGACCCGGACCTGCCCACGAGTTACGAGGACATCCGCGACATGCTGCTGGCGGCCGGCGAGGCGGGGCCCGTTTTCTTCAAGGATATGAGCTATTACATCGCCGACCGGATGATGGCGGATGAGGCTTTCGCGCGGCGGCTGACCAACACCTTCCTGATCCGCGATCCGGCGAAGACCATCGTATCGTTTCACCGGAAGGATCCGGACGTCCGGCTGGAGGAAATCGGGTTGGAACAACAATGGCGGCATTTCGAATGGCTGACTGGATTGCTGGGCGCGCCGCCGCCGCTGATGGACGCGGCCGACATCCAGGCCAACCCGGCAGGCATGATCCGCACCTGGTGCGCGGCGGCAGGCATCGAATTCCTGCCGCATTCTCTGGAATGGGACAGCCCGCCGCCGGCCGAATGGGAACAAGTGTCCGGCTGGCACAGAGAGGTCATGGCGTCGGGCGGCATCGCCAGGGAAAGGGCGGCCGGCGCGAATGGCGAGTCCGAGGTCACACTAGACAGCGTCCCCCAACTTCGCCGCTATTACGAACATCACCTGCCGTTTTATGAAAAATTGCGGAGACATCGATTGGCGCGTGTTAAACCGGAAGTACGGTAGTTACTCCTCCACCTCCACGACCTTGGCCGGACGGCAATCGACGGCCTGGACGGGCAGGCGGACGGTGAAGCGGCTACCCTCGCCGGGTTTGCTGTCGACCGAAATGGCGCCGCCCATCATCTCGGAGTAGTGGCGGCATATGGCGAGCCCCAGGCCGGTGCCGCCATATTTCGAATCGCGGCCTGTTTCGGTCCGCTCGAAGGCCACGAACACGCTTTCCAGGCTGTCGCGCGCGATGCCGATGCCGCTGTCGGCAACGTAAAAGCGAATCCATTCCTTGCCGCCGGTGTGGGCATCGTCATGGAAGCGCGACATACCAAAGTGGATTTCGCCCTCGTCGGTGAATTTCGCGGCATTTGCCAGCAGGTTGAACAGAATCTGCTTCAACTTGGTGGCGTCCGCGCGCATGCGCCCCGGTTTGGTCGGGATGTCCAGGATCAGCTGGTTGCCATTGGCCTCCACAAGTGGGCGGACCGTCGCGGCGATCTCGCCTATCAGCACCGTCAGGTCGATTTCCTCCAAATGGAACTCAGTGCGCCCGGCCTCGATCCGCGACAAATCCAGTACTTCATTGATCAACTGCAGCAGATGCCGGCCCGCGATATTAATGCGCTCCAGATCGGGTGCAAGATCGGATTGCCCGCGTTCCTCGACATCTTCCTTCAAAATTTCGCTGTAGCCGATAACCGCGTTCAGCGGGGTTCGCAATTCGTGGCTCATATTGGCGAGAAACTGCGATTTCGCCGCATTGGCCTCTTCGGCCTGAAACTTCGCGGCGAGCAATTCCTGTTCCACCTCGTAACGTTCTGTAATGTCCAGATTTGTGCCTGTTACGCGAATCGCCCTGCCCTCGGCGTCGCTGGCGATGTCCGCCTGTTCGAAGATCACCTTTTCGCTGCCGTCGGGCAGGATAATCCGGTAATCGCAGCTGTAGGGTTTGCATTGTGCGACGGCATCCCTGATCACCGCGTCGACGCGCTCGCGGTCCTCGGCGTGAACGATATTCAAGGTCGTGTCGTAGTCATAGGCCGTGGCGTTCATGTCCCGTCCGAACAGGCGGTTGTTTTCGTCGGACGAAATAATCCTGTCATTGACGATGTCCCACTCCCAGCTACCAAGGCGCGCGATGCGCTGGGCGTTGGCCAGCGCCTTTTCCCGGTCGCGCAACATTTCTTCCACCCGCTCGCGATCTGCGATTTCATTGCGCAAATTCTCGTTCAGGCTTTCCGCGCGCTCTTTCGCCTCAAGCGCCTTCTCGGTCTCTTCGATCAGGTTCGCCACGAGTCCACGATTTTCGCCGGTCAGGCGTACGGCTTCGAGAACGACCCTTTCCTGCCGCTTTCCGGTCATCAACAGGAATGCCAGCAACACCGTGCCCATTACCGCCATGGACCAGCCGATCTCACCGCCTTGCCAAGCGAAATAGAGGACTGCCGGCCCCAGAACCGGGATGACGAACAACAGGTAAGTCATGAAAACGCGGGCCAGCGACGGCAGCCCACCCGCGGCCATCCCGCCCAACACGAAGGCCGTGAACACCTTGTGAAGCGGCGGCGCCTCGGACATCACGACCAGGCAACCGACGCCCCAGCCGATGCCCGTTAATGTAGTGAGTACAGCCAGGCGCAGCAGCCACGCCCGTGCTTCGACTTCATCATAGCTACCGGCACGGCGGTGCCAGGCATACAGGGCAATGCGCGACATCATTACGCTGGCGATAAAGGCAAACCATCCTAGCAATATCGGGGATGGCAGTTCGCCGCGCATGACGAAGGACAGGACCGCGGCGTTTAACAGATTTACCGCAACCGTGGCCGGCGCGTCGGAATAGATCAACCGGACTCTGCCGGCGAGATAGGGTTCCCTGTCGTGTATGTCGGCGGAAGCCATATTCGATTACCCCGTCCCGGTCCGGTCGATCAATTCGTTGCCCCGGCAATCGCCGGAGCGAGGGACGCGCTGGCTTTAGCCGGCAAGCGAACCGTAAAGACGCTGCCCCGGCCGAGCTCGCTCTCGGCCGATATCGCGCCGCCCATCATCTCACAGTAATGCCGGCTTATGGCCAGACCCAGGCCGGTGCCCCCATATTTTCGCGTAGTGGAGGGGTCCAGTTGGTCGAAGGCCCGGAAGGCGGCCTCGATCCGGTTCGCCGCCATGCCGATGCCGCTGTCGGTTACGGTGAATAGGATCCAGCCATCATGGCCCTCCGCCTCTGGCTCCTCCAGGCGATGCACCTTGACGGTTATCCGTCCCTCTTCGGTGAATTTCGCGGCGTTCGATAACAGATTATACAGGATCTGACGGACCTTGGTCGCGTCGGCGGCCATTTCGCCCAAGTCCGGGTCGCAATCGACGGTCAACTCGTTGCCCTTGGCCGCGGCAAGTGGGCGAACCGTCGAGACCACATCGCCGACCAATTCAGAGACTCTGAACGATTCAATATACAGTTCCATCCGTCCGGCTTCGATTTTCGACAGGTCCAGCACCTCATTGACCAGCGCCAGCAGATGCCGCCCCGCCGTGTTGATTCGGTCCAGATCGACCGAGCTTTCCTCCTGGCCCGCCTCCACCGCATCTTCCTTCAGGATTTCGCTGTAGCCAATAATGGCGTTCAGCGGGGTCCGGAATTCGTGGCTCATATTAGCCAGGAACCGTGACTTGGCGCGGCTTCCCTCCTCGGCCTGAGATTTCGCCGCCTCCAGTTCCCGCAATACCCGGTGCTGTTCGGTAATGTCATGGGTTGTCCCGGTCATGCTCGCGGGACGGCCACTATCGTCGAACATCGTCTCACCACGTTCATGCAGGACTCGCGCCGTGCCGTCAGCCAGAAAAGCGCGATGTACCACGCTATAGATCGAGCCATCTTCGAGTGAAGCGTTGACCGCTTTGGTAACGGCGTCCCGGTCATCCGGGTGCACCATTCCCATGAACTGATCGAACGTGATGGATTCAGTGGCCCGGTCGATAGCGAAGATACTATAAGCCTCATCCGATCCACGAATTTCGTTCGTTACCAGGTTCCATGTCCAGCTTCCAAGCCCGGCTATACGCTGTGCATTCGCAAGGCTTGCCTCTCGCTCTCGCAACTCACCACCGACCTTTTCGCGTTCAGCCATTTCGTGCCGCAGCTCAGCGTTCAACTGCTCGGCCCGGGCTTTCTCAGCCGTCAGATGTTCGATCAGCCCCTGGTTTTCCATTGATAACCCGAGCGATTGTTCCAGTGAGTCGCTTTGTTTTCGTCCGGCAAGCAGCAAAAAAGTCAGGAACAGAACCGACATGGCGGCCATGCCGTACCCGGATTCTCCTCCCACCCTTGCGAAATGGACGGCGACAGGGGTTACCGACGGAATCACGAAGGCCAGATATGCCGGATAATAACGCGTCAGGGTAATTACCGCGCCCGCGGCCGACCCACCGAGCACACCGACGGTGATTATCTGATACGGTGGCCCCGCCTCCGGCAGCATGAAAATGCCCGCAAGACCCCAAGCCACGCCGGTCCACAGGGCTCCGAGCGAATAGTACCGCGCCCAGTTCCCCATCGCGCCATCCGTTGGCGCGGCCGCCCTGAACCTGCTTACCAGCCAAACCCGCCAGAGGATGCCAGCCGCCATGAAGGCCGACCACCCAGCCAGGATACCGGCATCCACCATGTTGCGAAAAACTATTGCCAGGATCACGGTATTTATGACGTTTACTGTCGTGGTCTGCCCAATGCCCGAGTACAGCAGCCGCACACGCGCCGCATATATCCGCTGCTCCAGTCCACCGGACAGGACCGTGGTTGGCATGGGGGCGACGAAGGAACCGCCGGTATCCAATTCGTTCTTGATCTGGCTTGTCATAAATTCGGTGCGACTCACGCGTTCGGTTCCCGCAAAAGATACAACAGCATACGGAAGTAGTCACGCCCTCAAAAAGGGCAGTCTCGTAGGGCAAGAATATTGCGCCGCACCGGTATGGGGTTGCAGCCGCACGTCCGGTCCGCGATAACTATAACGACCAAGGGAGACTGAAAAATGACATCCTACGACGCGCCGCTTGCGGATATGCGTTTCCTGTTGCACGACCTCGGCCTGTTGAAATCGGTGAACGGTTTGCCGGGGCTGGAGGAGGCCACCGGCGATCTGGTGGACGCGGTTCTGGAAGAAGCGAACAAACTGGCGCGCGACAAGCTGGCCCCGATCAATCATACGGCCGACCTTGCCGGTGGTTCGAAGCTGGAAAACGGCGTCGTGCGCACTCCGGACGGCTGGAAGAACGCTTATGACGCGTTTGTCGAGGGTGGCTGGAACGCCGTGCCGTTCAATCCCGATTTCGGCGGCCAGGGCCTGCCCTGGCTGGTCGGCATTACCCTGCAGGAAATGTGGCAGTCGGCGAACATGTCCTGGGCCCTCTGTCCGCTATTGACCCAGGGCGCGGTGGAGTTGTTGAGCGCCCATGGGACGGACGAGCAGAAGGCGGCCTGGCTACCCAAACTGGTCTCCGGCGAATGGACGGGAACGATGAACCTGACCGAACCGGGCGCGGGGTCGGATGTCGGCGCCCTGAAAACCAGGGCGGAAAAGTCGGGCGACCACTACCTGATTCGGGGCCAGAAGATTTTCATTACCTACGGCGAACACGACATGACCGACAACACGGTCCATATGGTGCTGGCCCGCACGACGGATGCGCCGGCGGGCGTGAAGGGAATCTCGCTTTTCATCGTGCCCAAGGTGATGGTCAATTCTGATGGTTCACCGGGCGCACGCAACGACCTGCGCTGCGTGTCGCTGGAGGAAAAGCTCGGTATCCATGGCAGCCCGACCTGCGTCATGGCCTTTGGCGATAACGAGGGCGCGGTGGGCTATCTGGTTGGCGAGAAAAACCATGGCATGGAATACATGTTCACCATGATGAACAACGCCCGGATCAGCGTCGGTCTGGAAGGCGTGGCAATCGGTGAGCGTGCTTACCAGCAGGCACGCGCCTATGCCCGTGAGCGGACGCAGGGCAAGACGGGCACCGACGGCAGCGGGGCAATTATCGGCCATCCGGATGTGCGGCGCATGCTGATGATGATGCGCGCCCTGACCGAGGCCGGCCGCGTCATTACCTACGATCTGGCAGCCATGCTGGACATATCGAAGCGCCACAAGGAAGAAAACTGGCGGGCCTATGCGGCGCGGCGCGTGGCGCTGCTGACGCCGGTGGTCAAGGCCTGGTGCACCGATATGGGCGTCGAGGTCGCGTCGCTGGGCATCCAGGTGCATGGCGGCATGGGTTATATCGAGGAATCGGGCGCGGCCCAGCATTACCGGGACGCCCGCATCGCGCCGATCTACGAGGGCACCAACGGCATACAGGCGCTGGACCTGGTCGCGCGGAAGCTGCTGCGCGACGAAGGCGAAGGGGCGCTGGAATATATCGACGAGGTGCATTCGCTGATCAACGGGCTGAACCAGCATTCGGAGGAGGATCTGGTAGTCATAAGACGGCATCTGGCGGCGGCGGTGGATGCGCTGGATAACGCCACCCACTGGCTGTTGGATGCGGCGGCCGAAAACAAGATCGACGCCATCGCCGGCGCCACACCTTATTTAAGGCTGTTTGGGACCGTCGCCGGCGGCGCCATGCTCGCCCGTTCCGCATTGCGCGCGACGGAATCCATCGAGGCCGGCAGCGGTGACGAAGCGGTACTGGTCGACAAACTGGTCGTCGCCCGGTTTTATGCGGAACAGGTTCTGCCGCAAGCCAGCGGCCTGGCCACTTCCATCACAGCCGGTTCAGGCACCATCATGGCGCTGGCGGAAGATAGATTTTAGGGCTGGCGCCGCACGCTCACGCGGCCGCGGCGGTTTTCCGGCCGTACCAGATTTCGCAATGATCCGCCAGTTCAGCGCGGTCAAGGCCAAAGGCCAACGCAATAGCCGAGTGCGTGAATTCCGGCAGCGCGATCTCGCCCCGTTCAATCTCTTCTATCAGCGAGGCATCGCCAATCCCGGCCTGTTCGGCGAGTTCGGCCTGGGTGATCTTCCAATGCTGACGCTGCTTGCGCAGCCACTCACCAGCTTCGGCGTAAAATAGATCGCCATTTTTCGGGTTTTCGTTCCGGAGCATCGCTTCAGGCCTCCATTTTCAGTCATTCATCATTTATGTTGCGCTGCAACAATAACACGGATAATTGTGCATCGCAACATTCTATTTATCTAATGAACAACTCGGAGCTGGAAGGGTATCAGCCCGCCATCGTCATCGAGGGCATCAAGCATTTCGCCAATGCCGGCTCCGGTTATCGGGTGGATCCTGGCCGTTGCGATGTCCGCCAGGGGCCGAAGCACGAAGGCGCGTTCCGCCAGCCGGGGGTGGGGCACTAAGAGATCTGGCAGGTCGATCACCTCATCACCGAAGAAAACGATATCGAGGTCAATCGGCCGGGGTCCGTTGCGTTCACCCGGCCCGCGGCCCAGCTTTTTCTCAATACTCTTCAGAAATGCCAGCAGAGCCGACGCACCCAGACCCGTCTCGGCCGACAGCACCATGTTCAGGAAGCGCGGCTGATCGGTCACATATTTCGGGTCGGTTTCATAGACCGGCGAGCGTTCCAGCACCGTAACCTTGGGCGCCAGTGCCGTGATTGCGGCCTCAAGATTCGCCATGCGGTCGCCAATATTGCCGCCCAGCGCGATATAGACCAGGGTCATGCGTCATCGCCCGCCGGGTCGGCGCGCAGCATGGCGTCCATCATGCGCGCAACCCGCACCATTTCCCTGGTGTCATGCACCCGCACGATATCGGCGCCCCGCACAATCGACAGCGCAATCGTGGCGGCGGTGCCCTCCACGCGCTGGTCCGGCGGCAGGTCCAGAACACGGCCGATGAAAGATTTCCGGCTCGGGCCGGACAGGATCGGATAACCGAGCGCCTTGAAGCGCTCCATATGATTGATCAGCGCCATGTTCTGCTGGATCGTCTTGCCGAAGCCGATGCCCGGATCCAGAATGATCTGGTCGCGCGCCACGCCGGCGGCGAGCGCGGCCTCGGCCAGCGACTCCATCTCACGCGATACATCCGCCAGCAGATCGTCGTAACTGGCGCCCAGATAGCTGCCACCCAACTGATCGACAATTAATTCGTTGGGCCGGCTGCGGTTATGCATCAGAATCACCGGCGCGCCACGTTCCGCCGCCATGCGCCCCATCGCGGGGTCGGCCCTGAGGCCCCAGACGTCGTTGACGATATGCGCGCCGGCGTCCAGTGCGGCGGCGGCGACTTCCGCCTTGAACGTGTCTATCGATATCAGGAGATCGGGAAATTCATCGGCCAGCGTCTCGATCACCGGCAGGACGCGTTCCATTTCCTCAGCCGCGCCAAGAGGCGTGGAGCCCGGCCGCGTGCTTTCCCCGCCGACGTCCAGAATATCCGCTCCCGCGTCCACGAAATCGCGGGCCTGGGCCATGGCACGGTCGAGGGCACCCTTGGCTTCCACGCGCAGACCATCGCCCGAGAATGAGTCGGGCGTGACATTCAGGATGCCCATGACATAGGTGCGCGATCCCCAGTCGAACCGGTCCGTCAGGCGCATGGATTATTGCTCCGCAGGTTGCTTCGTTCTGTTGCGCCTTATCCCCCAGCACCCCGTCCGATGCAAGCCCGATCAGGCGGTGGGTAGTTTGTAGCCCTCGAAACGCTGGCGCAACTGGCGCTTGGAGACCTTGCCGGTCGCGGTTAGCGGCAGTTCATCGGCAAAGGCAATGTCGTCGGGCACCCAAAAATTGGCGACTGCACCGCGCAGGTATTCCAGAATGGACTCCTTGTCCGCGTCATGGCCCTCGGCGGCAACGACGACCAGCAGGGGTCTCTCGCCCCATTTGGGATGCGGAATGGCGATTGCCGCGGCAGCCGCGACTGCCGGATGCCCCAGCGCCGCGCCTTCGAGGTCGATGGAGCTGATCCATTCGCCGCCGGACTTTATCAGATCCTTGGCGCGGTCGGTAAGCTGCAGGTTGCCATGCTCGTCGATCACGCCGATATCGCCGGTGCGGAACCAGCCGTCCTCGTCGAAGGCGGCTTCGCTGGCCTCTGCATCATTGTAATACCCGCTGATCACCGTATTTCCGCGCAACAGAACCTCGCCCGCCGTGGCGCCATCATGTGGCGCGGCAACACCGTCATCGTCAACGAGTTTGAATTCCACACAAAATGTTGGCCGACCCTGCTTGAGCTTGAACTTTTGTTGGTCCTCTCCTTCCAGATTATCCGGGATAGAGCTCGGCATGGTGGCGGAGCCGATCGGGCTGATTTCCGTAAGACCCCATCCCTGAATAAACTCCACGCCGTGATCCTCAATATCCTTGATCAATTGTAGCGAAGGCGCCGCGCCGCCGCAGATAACATTCTTGAGGCTGGAAAAGGCGGATCCGGTCTCGGCCACATGTTGCATCATACCGTGCCACAATGTCGGCACGCCCGCGGTAGCCGTTACCTGTGCACGTTCCACCATGTCATACAGCCCGGCGCCATCCAGTTTCGGCCCCGGCATCGCCATGGACGCACCAATAATCGGGCAGGCATAGGGGTATCCCCATGCGCAGACGTGGAACATCGGCACCGCCGGCATGAACACGTCTCTGCGCGTAAGCCACCCATCAAATAATGCGATGGAGGACAGGGCATGCAACACCGTCGAGCGGTGACTGTATAACGCGCCCTTGGGGTTCCCAGTTGTGCCGGATGTATAACAGAGCGCCGCCGCCGTTCGTTCGTCCAGTTCGGGCCAGTCAATCATTTCTGGCTGGCCGTCCAG
This sequence comes from uncultured bacterium, assembly GCA_965603635.1. Taxonomy (GTDB): domain Bacteria; phylum Pseudomonadota; class Alphaproteobacteria; order UBA8366; family JADFVY01; genus JADFVY01. The sequence continues at coordinate 38,387 of CBFDDT010000003.1, forward strand.
CAGATCCTCGTAACATTGCAGATTGTCGATCGCGCTTTCGGGCATACCGGCCGCATCTGTCATCACAATCACGCCCTCTATCGTGTTCAGGGCCGGCGCCAGACCTTCGATCAGAGCAAACAGTGTCGGATCGATGAAAACGAAGCGATCCTCCGCGTGATTGAAAATGTGGACCAACTGTTCGTGGAACAGGCGTGGATTGACAGTGTGACAGACCGCGCCGATGCCGGAGATCGCATAGTAGAGCTCGAAATGCCGGTAATCGTTCCAGGCCACGGTGGCAATGCGGTCGCCCGGCCTTACTCCCATCGCCATCAGGCCATGCGCCAGCCTGGCAATGCGCTTGGCGGCATCGCGGTAACCGTGGCTGTGGATATTTCCCGCCGCGTCCCGCGAAATAATCTGTCTGCCACCATGCGCTTTCGCGGCGTAGTCGATAATCGACGAGATCAGGAGCGGTCGCTCCATCATCTGTCCGAATATTGCAGTCATCCGCTCCTCCGTTACTCCGCGGCCGCCTGGCCTGATGCCACCTCCACGCTGTCGACCAGTTCGGCGCCTCGCGACGCCATGAAATAGAGGCCCAGATAATGTGTCGCTTCTTGCGGGTGGGCGACTGTTTCCGACAGCCCCAAACCCGTGGCGACATCGCGCGGCAGATCGTAGGTCGAACAGCCCGCCGCATAGACCGAAATGTCCTTCAATGTCGGCATCATATCGTGATTGCGGGCCGACAACGTGGTGAGGACAAAATCCATGACGCAGATGTCGGTGCAAATTCCGACGACAAGCAGCCGGGTAAGCCCGTTACCGTTTACCCAGTCCACAACGCTGTTGCCGCCGTCCGGGCGTATCGCCCCGACGAAACCATTGATGCAGTCCTTGCGCACCAGTGTCGCCGCCTGCTCGTCTTCCAGCCATTTCAGTTCGGGCACCAGTTCCTCTTCGCCGGTGCCCTTCTCGCAATGAGGCGGATAGGGCGGCTCCGGCTTGCCGGGATCATGGGTGTCGAGGAAGGCCAGGATCGGCCAGCCCCGTGCCTGATATTCCCGGGCCAGCCGGTTCGTTTCATCGATCATCCGGGTCACCTGCGGGTTATCGACCGGCGGCGCCAGATTGCCGCATCCGACCGATGCAAAGCCGTTTACCTCGTCGACGATGACCAGTCCGGTACCGCTCCCGGTAATGTGAAGTCCGTTTATGGCGAGCGGCATGGCCTCTCGCAACATGCCGCTCAGCGTTGATTCCACGGGGTTTGAATTCATTCCTGCCTCTACTGTTTGCCTTAATTTAGCTTAAATTTTATAATAATTGTAATATTAATATATATTTAACGTTATGTTAACGTTTGATGTTTGGTTATAATACACCATCGGGGAAAATTTGGATCAGAGGTTCTTTGGGGAGAAATCGATGATAATGGGTGTGATAGATCGCCAATGGCTGCAGGGAATTGTTACGGGATTCGCTTTTGCGATTCTGGCGGCAATGCTGGCGCCATCGGCTAACGCGGCCGCGCCTGGGGAGGAGGCGGAAGCGTTTATGAATGACTTGGCGGTAACCGGGATCGCCCTGCTGGAAAAGGGCGATTACACGAAGAGTGAGCGCGAACTGAAATTCCGCGAAATCGTCAGCAAGGGTTTCGCCCTGAAGGCTATCGGAAAATTCGTGGTCGGCCGCTACTGGCGCAAGATGGACTCGGTGCAGCAGGATGAATATCAGGAACTATTCTCCGAATGGCTGCTTAAGACCTATGCGAACCGCTTGGGCGGTTACCGCGGGCAGACGGTGGAAATCGTCAAGAGCATTGAGACTGCCTCCCGACATAAGGACGTCATCGTTACGACTCGGATAAACTTGGCGAACGGGCAGCCACCGATCAACATCGATTGGCGCGTGCGAAAATTTGGCGACGAATACAAGATCATCGACTTAGCCTTTGAAGGCGCAAGCATGATCGGCACACAGCGCAAGGAATTCGAATCGATCATACGGAAGGTGGGCGTTACCGGCCTGATAGACAGTCTGCGCGAGCGTCTCTCCGTGCTTCTGGCGGACACCGGCTGAGATTCATAAATTTAATAGTCTCCTGAATGGAATTGGGCTGCCCTTAGGTGGCCCGATTTCTTTTCAGTTGCCGCGCTCGGGATCGGTTATGTGTTTCAGATAGGCGATCAGTTCGGCGCGGTCCCGCGGTTCGTTCATGCGTTGCAGCGGCATCTTGGAACCCGGGGTGAACAGGTCGGGACCCTCGGCAAATAGCCTGTCTATATTTTCTTCTGTCCATATTATGTCCGTGCCGACCAGCGCATCGGAATAGGGATACCCTTCGACGGTTCCGGCCGGGCGGCCGAATACACCGTATAAAGTCGGTCCCGCCTTGTCGGCGCCATCAATTTCCGTAGTGTGGCAGGCCCGGCATTTACGAAACAGGCGGGCGCCCCGACTGCCGTCTTCCTCGTGCCCGGCGCCGGCGGTTTCCGTCAATTCGCCACCTAGCGGAATGCCGTATTCAACGTCCCAGATACGAACGATCCCGTCGGCGCCGGCCGACAGCAACAATCTGCCGTCTGGTGTAAAGGAAAGAGACCAGACCGGACCTTCATGACCTTCCATGGCATGGACGATTTTACCGCTGGCGAGGTGCCAGATCCTGACAGCCTTGTCGATACCGCCAGACGCAACCAGTTTTCCATTCGCGGAAATCGCGATCCCTATTATGGGGCCCGCATGGCCATACCAAATGGCCAGTTCCCGCCCGGTTTCCAGGTCCCACAAGCGGACGGTTTCGTCCACGCTGCCCGAGATCGCCTGGCGGCCGTCCGGCGTGAAGACGACGCTGTTTACGGCAAAGTCGTGGCCGGTTACCGTCAACAGCAATGCGCCGTCGGCGACGTTCCACAGATGCATGCTGGAATCATGCGCGCCCGAAAGCAACTTCTTGCCGTCCGGCGAGAACGCCACCGCATTGAAATTAGTATCGCGGCCTTCAAGTATACTCAGCGTTTCGCCCGACTCGATATCCCAGATCCGGATACTGCGATCCCAGGCCGCCGTGGCAGCGAGTTGGCCGTCCGGCGATACCGTCACGGCCGCTATCTTTCCCCTGTGCCCTGAGTATTTCCGGAGGACGGTTCCATCATCCAGTGACCAGAGAATCATCATTCCGTCGTCTGCGCCGGAAACAGCGCGGGCGCCGTCAGGCAGGAAGGCGACGCTGTTAACGCCGCCCTCATGGCCGTTGAACCGACCCGCCCTGCCGCTGTCCGGCAGGTTCCAGTGCATAACGGAATAATCGAAGCTGGCGGTTAGCGCATGCCGGCCGTCCGGGGATATGGCGACGTCCTTGACGAAGCCGCCATGCCCCACGAGGTCGGCGCGCGCCACCGCCGACACGAACAGAACGGCCAGCGCGCTTGCTGTCCAGAACTTCACGACCAGTACCCTCTCCTGTCCCGGTTCATGGTTCGGGAAACGGCGCGGCACGAAGGACCACCTTTCAGGCAGCCCTTCGCGCCTTGCCCAATCAGGCGGTCTGCGGTTTGGCGTCCCCGGCCACGGCCGTGGAACCGCCATCACCATCGTGATCCGGCGGCGGCGCCTCGCCTTTGACCTCGGCGACCCAAAGCCCATGATGTTCACGGGCCCAGTTCTCATCGACCATGCCGCTACCCATGGCGTCCCATGCACCTTCCATGCCCACTGATCCAATATAGATATGAGAGATGATGATGGCGATCATCACCGCGGCCATGACGGCATGCCAGAGAAGTGAAAGCTGCAGCTCCTCGATCCCCGTAAGCGCGGTCGGGAGGTTCAGTCCAAAGACATTCAATAACGAGAAGGTCGGCCCAAACACGCTGAACGTGGAGGGGAACATCATCGACAATCCAGAAACGCTAAGCGTAACGCCCCCCAAAACAACGGACCAGAAAATGAATTTCTGACCGGCATTGAATTTTTTTGCGGGCGGGTGAACGTCCTTGGTAAACAGCCCGCCGCCGACGGCAAGCCATTTCAGGTCGATACCCCGTGGGATATTATCCTTTACCCACAGCACGAAGATCAGCACGATCCCCGCCATAAAGGCGAAGGCGACGTAATGGTGAAGCAGTTTTCCATAGTAGGCGGTAAAGGCAAAAATTTGGTGCAACGCCCCGAATTCGCCAGGCGTCTCGCCCGCCTTGCCGAAAAGATAGCGGCCGTACATGACATTCAGTCCGGTTAACCCCAGCACGATGAAGCTGCCCGCGGTCAGCCAATGACCGATAAGTTCGATGCGGCTGAAACGTTCTATCAGCCTGCCGCTGAGCCCCGAGTCGATGCGTATGCGACCGCGCAGACCAAAGAAAAATCCCAGAATGACAAGCATGCCAACAATCATCCAGCCGCCGAAACTGGCAACGGGCCCATTGCGAGCATTACGCCAGTTCTCGCCCTCTGACTGGATCATCACCCCGGCCTTTTTGTCCGGGATCGAGACCGTGAATTGCTCTCCCTGGCGCACGGAGCGCCAAAACTCTGCGTCACTGTTCGCGCCAAGCGACTCGCCCGGCACCTCACCGGCTTGTTGCGCCATCGCCATGCCGGAGAAACCCGGCAGTTCGATCGTCGCCACGCCGAAGCCGGCCGCAAGCGTCAGCACGACCATAAATCGTGCAACATAACTGAAAGATTTGATTATTTTAGACATTCGCCCTCTCCGAAGAAATGGGTTTGCCGGATCGTTACCGTTGGCCATTGGCCCGATAACGAAGTTCGGTTAATTGCTCGTCCGTCAGGTTCTGGTCCGGCTTACCCATATAGGTCCCCTTTTCGAACTCCAGCGTTCTGTTCTGTTCTTCCTTGCGGCAACCACTGATCGCCAGTCCGGCCACCAACAGGCAGCCCAGCAACAGTGGCAAACGCGCTCTGCTCATTCCGTTCATGGCCTCATATACCCTTTCATTCTCATGCTCTTCCGGCGCGGCGGTAACATACAGCTTTTTGTCGTCAATCTTCCCTGAAAATAAGAACAGGGGAGGCGCGGCCCGAAAGCCCCGCCCCCCCCGGGTTATCTTGCAACAAGATCCTGTATCCGGCTCAGCTTCCCGATTTAAGCTGATAAGCCGTTCCCCAGCCCCAGGCGCCCGAGCCGAAGCCACGCGCTACAACGCGTTCGCGATAGATGTCGGATACGACATTGCCATCGCCGGCGAGTAGCGCCTTGGTCGAGCACATTTCCGCGCAAAGCGGGAGCTTGCCCTCGGCCAGACGGTTACGGCCATATTTCTGGAACTCAGCGTCGGACATATCTTCTTCCGGGCCACCATTGCAGAAGGTGCATTTATCCATCTTGCCGCGGCTGCCAAAATTACCGGCGCTTGGATATTGGGGCGCGCCAAACGGGCAGGCGTAGAAGCAATAACCGCAACCGATGCACAGATCCTTGGAATGCAGAACCACGCCTTCCTCGGTTGAGTAGATGCAGTCGACCGGACACACCGCAATACACGGTGCGTCCGAACAATGCATGCAAGCCACCGAAATCGAGCGTTCACCCGGTTTGCCGTCATTGATAGTAACGACCCGCCGGCGGTTTACACCCCACGGAACTTCGTTTTCGTTCTTACATGCAGTAACACAGGCGTTGCACTCGACACAGCGCTCGGCGTCACAAAGGAATTTCATGCGTGCCATGATTTATGCCTCCTCACGCTTTCTCGATGTTGCACAGGGTGACCTTCGACTCCTGCATGTGGGTTACCACATCATAGCCGTAAGTGCCGCAGGTGTTCGATGACTCGCCAACAACGTACGGCACGGTGCCGTCCGGATATTTGTGGCTAAAGTCCTCGCCCTGGAAATGCCCGCCGAAATGGAACGGCATAAAGGCAACGCCTTGTCCGACACGTTCGGTGATCATCGCCTTGACCTTGACCTTGGTGTTCTCCGGGCTGTGGACCCAGATATCGTCACCCTCGCGAATGCCGAGATTGTTGGCGTCGATCGTGTTGATTTCGCAGAACATGTCCTGCTGCAACTCGGCCAGCCAGGGGTTCGACCGGGACTCGTCGCCGCCGCCCTCATATTCGACCAGACGGCCGGAAGTGAGGATGATCGGATGCGACTGCGAGAAGTCCTGATCCTGGATCGTCTTGTACATGGTCGGCAAGCGGTACTTCTTGCGATCCTCGTAGGTCGGATAATCGGCCACGAGATCACGCCGCGGCGTGTAGAGCGGTTCGCGATGCAGCGGAACCGGATCCGGGAAAGTCCAGACCACCGCCCTTGCCTTCGCATTACCGAAGGGTGCACAGCCATGCTTGATGGCGACCCGCTGGATACCGCCGGAAAGGTCGGTCTTCCAGTTGGTCTTGTCGCCGGCAACCTTGTCGATAGAGGCCTGTTCTTCGGCCGTCAGGTCGCCTTCCCAACCAAGCTTCTTGAGCACGCCCATGTTGAACTCGGGATAACCGTCCTCGATCTCCGAGCCGACCGAATAGGAGCCTTCGGCAAGCAGGTTGTCGCCCTCCCGTTCCACGCCGAAGCGTGCACGGAAGTTGAGACCGCCCTCGGCCACGGACTTGGAGGTGTCATAAAGGATAGGCGTGCCCGGATGTTTCATCTCCGGCGTTCCCCAGCACGGCCAGGGAAGGCCGTAATATTCACCGTCGACCGGCCCGCCAATCGCCTGCAGCGTGGTCTTGTCGAAGGTGTGCTGGTTTTCCATGTGAAGTTTCAGGCGCTCCGGCGACTGGCCGGTATAACCGATGGTCCACATGCCGCTATTGAACTCACGGGTCGTGTCCTCGATCGAAGGCTCGTTATTCTCGACCTTGATGTTTTTGAACATCTCGTCGGCGAAACCGAGCTTCTGGGCCAGGAGATACAGAATCTCATGGTCGGTCTTGGAATTCCACACCGGATCGACGACCGTTTCGCGCCACTGCAGTGAACGGTTGGACGCGGTGACCGAGCCGTAAGTCTCGAACTGCGTCGCCGCCGGCAACAGATAGACGCCGTCCTTGCGATCATGCAGCACGGCGGAGACCGTCGGATAGGGGTCGATCACGACCATCAAATCCAGTTTCTCCATCGCCACCTTCATTTCCGCGAGGCGGGTTTGCGAGTTCGGTGCATGGCCATCGAACACCATGGCGCGGACATTGTCCGGCTGATCCATGTTCGCCTTGTCTTCCAGCACGCCGTCGATCCAGCGCGATACCGGAATGCCAGCCGATTCCATCAATTTCTGGTCGGCGAACCGGCCCAGCAGATAGTCGTAATCGACATCCCAGACACGGGCCCAATGCTTCCAGGATCCGGTCTTCAGACCGTAATATCCCGGCAGCGAATGGCTGAGCACGCAGAAGTCCGTGGCGCCCTGCACATTGTCATGGCCGCGGAAGATGTTGGCGCCGCCGCCGGCGGTACCCATGTTGCCCAAGGCCAACTGCAGTACGCAGTAGGCGCGGGTGTTGCTGCTACCCGTGGTGTGCTGGGTGCCACCCATGCACCAGACGATGGTACCCGGGCGGTTATTGGCCAGCGTCCGCGCGACGCGCTTCATCTGCGAGCCGGGAACGCCGGTGACCCGCTCGGTCTCTTCCGGGGTCCACTTCGCGACCTCGGCCTTGATCTGATCCATGCCCCAGACGCGGCGGCGGATGAATTCCTTGTCCTCCCAGCCGTTCTCGAACACATGCCACAGAATGCCCCAGATCAGCGCGACGTCCGTGCCAGGACGGAACCGGACATATTCGTCGGCATGAGCCGCCGTGCGTGTAAAGCGCGGATCGCAAACGATCAGCGGCGCGTTATTCTGCTCCTTGGCCTTGAGGATATGCTGCATCGCAACCGGATGCGCCTCGGACGGGTTGGAGCCAATCAGGAACATCGCACGGGAATTGTGGATGTCGTTGAAGCTGTTGGTCATCGCACCATAGCCCCAGGTGTTCGCAACACCAGCGACCGTGGTCGAATGACAGATACGGGCCTGATGGTCACCGTTGTTCGAGCCCCAGAAGGCATAGAACTTGCGGAACAGATAAGCCTGCTCGTTGTTATGCTTCGCCGAGCCGAGCCAGTAGACCGAATCCGGCCCCGACTCTTCGCGGATCTTCAGCATTTTGTCGCCGATCTCGTTGATGGCGTCTTCCCAACTGACCGCCTTGTACTTGCCGTCAATCAGCTTCATTGGTGTCCGCAGTCGCTTTTCGCCGATCTGATGTTCGCGAACCGAGGCGCCCTTGGCGCAATGCGAACCGAGATTAAAGGGGCTGTCAAAACCGGGTTCCTGCCCGATCCAGACGCCTTTCTGGACTTCGGCGACGACCGTGCAGCCCACGGAACAATGGGTGCAAACGGACTTCTTGATTTCGATATCGGCGCCACCGGCCGCGGCTTCGGCCTTCTTGACCATGCCGCCGCTCAGCAGGCTGCCGGCCGCGATGCCGCCAGCCGCCAGGCCCGAATTACGCAGGAAGGTACGGCGATCGACCGCCCCGCCCGTCACGCCGGCCAGGGCCCGCGAGATGTTGGTGCTCCGTGCGAGCCCCTTTGATTTTTTTCTAAGCATTTCCTCAGTCTCCCGTTTAACGGATCAGCGAGCGATTATTAGAATTTCGCAAGGTCGTAATAGGTGCGAACATGCTCCGTTTCACGATAACCGGAGCTCTTGGTGTTTATTTCTGCCGCCGCCTCGGCCTTGCTGGCCGACGTGGCAATTGCCGCGGCGCCCACAACGCCGCCCAGACCTGCAATCTTCAGAAGATCGCGGCGTGCGACCTGCTGTTTTTCTTTTTTCGTTTCCATCGCCTCAACCTTTCACTGCTCTTACATACCCACAGCCGCCATTATCGGGATTGCCCCCCGATTTCAGGCCGCCATCTCAAACGCCGTAGACTCGATTACCATGAAAATACGGCCAATCGCGCCCACGGGCGCATAAAAATCCGTTGCCTTCGCCACTTCAAGATCGGCAAAAAACTGCCCCGCCCACGGACCTATATGGGCGTCGAAAAAGGCGCGCTGCGCCCCAATGTCCGCGGGATCGCCAAACGCGCCCTCGATCAGCCCGGCCATCATTTCGCACAGGGCGGCAATGTGGTCCTCGGGTTCCTTGACGTCTTCGGCGCGCGCGATTCCCAGGCGGTCCATATCGACGCGCAGCCTGGCCAGAGGTTTTTCGTATACAAACCCGGTGAGGTAATAGGAGCAGTAGGGCATAAGCTCGCCACGCCCGACGCCGATAAACAAGTCATGAAATTCGTCGTCGACGCGGGCAGGATCCGCCGCCGCGGCCGTCCGGCCCAGCGTGCTCAGCGCCTGGCCCAGTTCGCTCGCATCGCCAGTAATTTCGGCGATCCGGCCCAGCGCTTCCCGGTCCGGTATTCGAGCGAGCAGGCCCGCAAGCAGCCGGTATAGCTGCGCGCGCTGACTGTCTTCTTCTGTGATCGTGGACGCAGAAGATGCGCCCTTGGGTTTATCGCTCACGGCGACTTTTGCCCCATATTGTTTCCTCCCGAAGTGCATACAATACAGCAGCAGAAAGCGAGACGTCAACTCGTAGTGTGGGCAGTTGGGCAAAAAAAGTCGCCACTAATACATACAATTCATTGGGTTTTTCGATTGAAACCCGCCCAAACGAGCAGGAAACCGGGCCTACCCGGAGGCCTGCAACCCGATATCAAATTTTTGTCGGCGCGAGTTTAACCGAGGTCTTCGTCATCTTCATCCGGGATATCACCGGCACCATCGTCGATTGTCGGGTGCACGTCCGGGATACCTTTCTCGTCGGACTCGCCGTCGGCGCTTTCCTCACTGCCCACGGGCTCCTCCGGGTCCAACGCTGCTTCCTGTTTTTCTTTCTTGGGATAACCCTTGCCGACCTCCCAGGCGCTTTTCATGCCCTTGATCACCGTCGCGGCGTCCGTGTAGTCCTCGCCATATTCTTCCATGCCATCGATAACGTTGAAGACCGGGTCGCTGGACCACAGCTTGCGCAGGGCTTGGCGGCGGAGCGCCTTGGGCACGCCTTGCTTCATGAAGGCCGTGAAGTCGGAGTCAGCGGTCAGCGATTCGATATCCGGCAAATCCGGCGGCGGCGTCTCATCCGCTGGCGCATCCTGTCCGGTTTCGTCGGGCTGTGCCGCATCCACGGGCAGGTCGGCATTTTCCTCGCGCAGTTCCGGCGCCGCGCCGCCGCGGCCGTCGCGCACTTCCGCCTTGCGCCGCGACCAGCGGCTTAGCCTGCTTTCGTCAGAGGTCATGGCCGTCGCTCCATCCCGAACCGCGACCGTATCTGGGCTTGTCGCCCGAATCCTCGTCGAAATGCCGGCGCTGTTTGCGTTTCTTGAATGGCTCATCCACATGATGAAATTCAATAAAATCGCGCAGCCAGGCGACCATGCCGTCAGGCATCGGCACTGCCTCTACGACATCCTCGCCGTCGAGATAATCCTGCGCCTCGAACGACGACACCGTGGCGACGAAGGGCTTCAGTTCATGTTCGCCCTCAAGATCCTCGCGCAGAACCACATAGACCGACGGCGGATCGCCGGTCAGGCAATCCAGGTAGGCCTGGGTATCGGTGCGGAACACCTCGATCTCCAGCGTGCCCGCGTGATAATGCTCCCAGTCCTCGCCTTCTTTCAATTTTTTCCAGGGACCATCGGGGTCCATCGGCGCCGCGCCCGGTATCACCGCGACCGGCAGCCATATGTTATCCGCCCAGGGGTGACTGCTGTCGCGGCGTTCAACGACAATGCCCACGGGCATGGTTTCAATCCGGTTTTTGATTTCTTCGCCCAAAGCGCGCCCCTTGAAATTTCCGTTCAGGCACAGACTTTAGTCCCGCGCGCCGACAAGGCAAGCGTCAATATAGGCGACACCCTTGGCAGCGCGCGGCCAAACCGTTAGGGATTGCCCCCACGAAGACAAACCAACCTGGAAAACGAATGACAGAACTCTGGCCCAGCTCCGGCTATCGGCTTCTTCAAACTGACGCGCAAGGGCGTCTGGCGGTGACCGACGATTTTCTGCGCGCCTATCTGACGCGGCCCGAAATTGCGCCGGTCGAGGAATCGCTGGATGCCGAACGCGAACTGCATGCGGAATTGCTGGTCGATCCTCGCATGACGGTGGAGCCGGTCAGGCTGGCCGCGCTTGGCGATGCGGACGCGGCGGAAAATTACCAGGTCGTGTTGTCTTTTCGCGATCGCCTGGTCGCGGCCGGCACGATCGAGGCCTGTTATCGTGGGCTTTTCGACGGCAATCCGCCCGCCATACCCGTGCCGCCGCTGTTCGTGGATCAACTTGCCCATGTAATCATGCGCAATATTCTGGACGGCAATGACGACCCGTTCCGCGCCCGCGCCGGCGAATTGTTCTTCCGCAAGCAGACCGGCATGAATCAGGACGGCGCGATCCTGCTGGGCGACGATGAGACCGTCGATATGTACCGCCAGCACGGATTCGGCAATATCGGCAAGCTGCTGGCCGAAGCGGGAACGCCGACCCGCCAGGTGGAACTGGATGTGCTGAACGCGGAAAATGCCGGGCAATTCTGGGATCGCAGCGACCGTTTCGACATGGTGCTGGACCTGACCTTCGGCCGCGAGGGGTTGGACGCGCTGTGCCGGGTGCTGGAGCAATGGGTCGGCCATTTTTTCGATCTGAAAGTTTCCGTGCAACCGGCACAAAGCGTAAAGGACGAACACTGGGTCTGGCATATCGGGCTGGATGCAATGGCCAGCGGAATATTGAATGACCTTTATAACGGCGTCGATGTCGAGGAAGAACGGCTGGCCCGTCTGATATCCCTGTTCCGGCTGGAATTCGCCGATCCCCGGGCCTCCCTGCCACGCGTGGCTGGCCGGCCAATCTATCTGGCGCTGGCCATGGCGGAGGACAATTCGGTGCGGCTGAAGCCGCAGAATCTACTGGTCAATCTGCCGGTGGCGGAAATCGTTTAAAGAAAATGGAGAAGAAGAGCATGAACGAAGACGCATTTAATATGAGCATCCGCAAGTTCCTGAAGAAGGTCGGCGTGACCTCGCAGCGCGAGATCGAGCATGCGGTGCACGAAGCGCTCGCCGACGGCAAAATCACCGGCGACACGACCCTGAAGGCCAAGGTGGTGCTGACCGTCGACGGCATCGACCTGTCGGCGACCATCGAAAGCGACATCGAACTGGAATGACCGGCGAGGATAGAACATCGCCGCTGGACCACCCCGCCGCGCGCCTTGCCGCGGTGACGATTGCACTGGCCGGTTTGGCCTTCCTGGGCTGGATGCACCGCAACGATTTGTTCCCGCCGGAACCCGGCGCGGCCCCGGGCGACCCCAGAGAGGCCGCCTTCCAGGCCTGCTTCGCACCCCAGGCCGCGCGCATCGCGAAGGACGCGGAAAGCGGCCAGATCAGCGCCGAGCAGGCCACCCTGTTCCGCGGCCGCGCCGAAGCCTTCTGCGCCGACAAGGCGGCGAAGGGCAGGCAATAGCCGTCAGCCCTCGCCCTCTTCCTTCGCCCGTTCGGCCAGCACCCGCGCCCTCTCCTTTACGATCTCTTCCTCGCGTTCGCGCAGATCGTCGTCGGTGGTCCGGGGTTTGGGGCGGTCGGCGCCCTTGAAGGGGTCGTCCTTGGCATCGAACTGGTCGATAACCCGGCAGTCGTCGCACATCTTGATGCGCTCGGCCATCGGGCCGTCGGCGAACATCGGGTTCTTGCCGGCCAGCTTTTCGAAAATATGCTCGATCGAGCTCTTGGTGCCGAAGGGCTTGCCGCAACGCACGCATTCGAAGGGTTCTTCCTCCTTCAGGACGACGGCGCGGCGGGAGTCGGCGGTAAAGGCCAGGCGTGGCTCCAGCTTGATCACCGATTCCGGACAGGTGCTGCGGCACAGCCCGCATTGCACGCAGGCCTGTTCGTCGAACGAGAGTTGCGGTTTGTCTGGATTGTCGCGCAGCGCACCCGTGGGGCAGGCGCCGATGCAGGACAGGCACAGCGTACAGCCGGCGTCGTCCACCACCAACCGACCGAAGGGCGCGCCGTCGGGTAGCGGCACGATATCGGCGGGCGTCGGCGCGACCTCGTGCAAATGAGCCAGCGCCAGCCCGATCACCGCGCGCTTGCCACCCGCCGCCAGGAACGAGCCAGGCTTTGCCGACGCGGGGCTCTTCGTGTCCCACAGCAGGCGCTCCACGGCGTCCGGGTCGGCCTCGGCGATTACCGACACCCGGCCGCCGCCATAACCCAGACCGTCCGTCACCGCCTCGGCAAGGCCGATCTGCTGGGCCAGCCCGGCCAGTTCATCGCGGCGGTCCGGCCCCACCAGGATACGCAGGGCCGACGCCCCCCATCCCAGCGCGCAGGAGATCAGGTCAAAGCCCGCCATGGTGACCTCATGCACCGCAAAGGGCAGCACATTGGCCGGCAGCCCGCGCCCGAACCGCGCCATGGCGTCGATCACATCCGCGCCGTGGCCCTCGTCATGCAGCAACAGCACGGCATCCTTGCCGCCCGCCGCGTGGTAGGTGGTCAGCATCGTGCGCAGGCGGCCCAGCAGCGCGTCGGCCGGGGGCATGTCGTAGCGCGCGGCGCCCGTCGGGCAGACGCTGTTACAGCCGCCGCAGCCGCCACAGACATAATTGTCGATCTCCACATGGTCGCCGGCCGGGGTAATGGCCGAGACCGGGCAGACATCGATGCAGCGGGTGCAGCCGATTTTCATGCTGCGCGAATGGGCGCAAAGATCGGGCGTGAAATTCACATAGCGCGGTTTCTCGAACTCGCCCACCATATCGGCCAGCTCGAACAGCGCCTTCTGTACTGCGGCCGGGTTCCCGGGGTCGGGGCGCAGATAGCCGTCGATGCGCTCACCGGCGGGGAACAGGGGTGCGCCGCCGGTAAGGTCCAGGATCAGGTGGCATTTGGACACCGCCCCGTTGCGGGGATTCTCAAAGGAGAGAGTTCCACGCGACGACACGCTGGCCGGCGCGTAATCGTCGACGCCGATCTCGAAGGCGCCCATATGGCCCTTCGCCATTCTGACCGTTCCCCGAAAAACGGGAACGTCCATAATTCGCGGCGGCATGATATCGCCGGGGCGGTCCAGCAGCAGGGTGACGTCCAGCCGCCCGGCAAGCTGTTGCGCGGCCTCCAGCGCGACCTCGTCGCGGCCATAGACCAGGCAGACACCATCGGATGCCAGGGTAACCGTCGGGGTCGGCGGAATGTCCAGGGCGGCCTCGGCCAGCAGGGCGGCAATTTTCGCCGTCGCCTTCGCGCCATTCTCGGACCAGCCGGCACGCTCGCGGATATTCACATGGCCCAGCGCAGCCGCGCCCTCGCCCACTTCCCCGGCGACCTCGTCGAACAGCGGCGCTTCCTGGGTGCAGGCGACCAGCGCCTGGCCGCCCTTGGCGATTTCGCCCCGGAAATTGTCGATCTGCGCGCGGCAGAGCTGGCTGGCGATCTCGGGCGCGCCATCGGCGCCGCAAGCCTTGGCCAGCGCCTTGCCGTCCAGCGCCATGCTGTGCTCGCAATCGCAGAGCAATATCCGTCTGCCGTTGATTTCCATTAATGCGTTCCTCTCCCGCCATTTCCGGCTGTTGAAATCTTTACCACCACGGAAATAGTCCGCCGCGCCGCTGGTACCATAGCGCGGCCCCTGGCGGAAGCCCATGCGGGGCAGAAAAGGGGCCGGCGGGGCGTGATTACCGGCAACCGGTCGCCAATCGAGCGGCCTTGAAACGCCATTGATCCCGCCTGCGATGTTTTTTTTCCAACTATGTCAGGCACAATAACAAAAGACCCGCCAACCGCAATTCTGCGGCAGCGGGTCTTTCGAGCGAACCGGTCGAATACCCTGGGAGAGCTGGTAGCGAGTAGCGTGGCGTCAGACGTTCGACGTCGCGCAATTCAATTCCGAAAGCATTCGAACCTGGTCGCGAATCAGAGACCGGGCTTCCTCACTAGGCGTGAGAATCGCCCGAACCCCGTGACGGCCGTCTTCCTCGACGGCCGCAATGGCGCGTGAAACCGTGGGCAGCTGGATTCTGGCGCCAGAGATAAAATCGTAAAAAGAATTGCAAACCATGTCTCTTAACCCCTGTCTTGAAATGCCAGACTGGAGGATCACGGGCCAACCCTCATTGATGTATGTCAAGCATACCTAAGTATTATGCGTTCGGCGACGTCCGCCGCGGCGTCCCGGGGACACAGTGGGCGCCCCGTCAACGGGAGCGATAGCCTCGACATCGGCCAGATCGGTCCGACCAGTGACACAAACCGGGCAGACGCAGCCCATGGCGCCGGTGCGCAGGATCATTTCCTCGTAATCGAATTTACGCTCGACTTTCAGGCACCAGCATTCCTCGCCGCCATCGCAGTTGAAACCCCGGCCGCAATTTGGGCATTTGCCACGCATGGAATGACTCGCGAAAAATCAGACGTCGGCTTCGATCTTGAAGCGTTCCTTCACCACGTCGGTGAAAAGGTGGTTGACGAGAATGCCCCGCACCGCCGCATCTTCAGGCACCACTTCGGAATCGAGGCTGCCGTCGGCGAACATCCCGAGCGCCTGTTCGCGGGCCTTCAGGACGACGGGGTCGAGCGCGGCCATGGTGACGCCGGAGATGAAACGCACCAGCTTGTCGGCCATTTTCATGGCATCCAGGTAAACCAGGCTTCCCGAATTCTGCAATTCACCAACCCGGTCCTTCATCGCGTCGGCGCCCTTGCCGGACATCTCGCCCAGCGCCTCAAAAGTGGCGTCGGCCGCTGCCAATTGTTCCAGTTCGTCGCCATGCCGGGCCTCGGTGAGCATTACCGTGCTGCACATCAGGAAACCCAAAACGTAATCGTCGTCCCAGAACCCATCAGGCAGGGGCAGCGCCTTCAGCCGGTCATCCACGAATATAGAGATAACCCGCTCGGCGGTATCCTTCGGGCCAGTCGTGAGGTTTTCAATCATTCAGTACTCCCCCGCGGCCGGACCGCCGGTTGCAATGTTCAATCCGACAAACCTAAACCATTCCCACGCGCCACGTAAAGGGCGGGGCGGGCGAGGTCCGTCAAGAGGTCAGCGCACCGAACACCCGCTGCAGCAGTTCCGTCGTGCGCTTGGCCGGATCCTTGCGGATCGCGGCTTCTTCCTTGGCGACATAGGTGAACAACCCACCCAGGGCCTTCTTGACGGTATAGCGGGTCAGGTCGCCCTTCACGTCGGGCACAAAGGGGATCGATTCGTATTTCGACATCATGCGGTCGTAGGATCGGATGGCGCCCACCTCGCTCATCGCATCCAGTATGATCGGCGTGAAGCGGTCGGTCAGGGGCAGGGTCATATTGCCGCGAAAATACTGCGTTGCCGCGTCGTCCGGGCCTTTCCAGATGCCGCGCACGTCATCCAGCGTCATTTCGGTGATGGCGTTCCAGAACACATCCTTGGCCTCTGGCGCGGCGCGCTCGGCGGACCGGTTCAGTTTCAATTCCAGATCCGCGGTCATGCTGGCCAGGCCGACCTTGTCCAGTACGTCATGCACCTTGCGCAGGTCCTCGGGCAGCGGAATATGGATCAGCGAATCGGCATTATAACCATCGACCGCGCCGACCTGGCCGACAACGCGCTGGGTGCCGATGCGCAAGGCTTCCTTCAGCCCGTTGCCGATATCAAGGTCGGTCAGCGGCCGCGAACCGCCGCCGCCGAGCGCCTGCGAGGCTAGCGACAACCCGCCGCTGCTCAATTTGGTGGTTTGGCATCCGGCCAGGGCGGCGCCCGAAAGAAGGGCTACGAAATTTCTGCGACCGATCATTGGTAATTCTCCCGGTGAAACTGCTCTGTGCACATTAGCCGCAAACCCTTGCTTAACAGTAAACATAAATCATCAGGCTCGCTTTCCAATCAGGTTTGCCAAATCCGTCCGTGGCGATACAGTGCGATCAGGGAGAATGCCATGCGAAGTTACTGGCTCAATCAGGTACTCGAACAATCGCCGGCACAGCCGCAACCGCTGTCGGGCGACATCACGGCCGACATATGCATCGTCGGCGGCGGTTTTACCGGCCTGTGGACGGCGCTGCACATCAAGGAATCCGACCCGTCGGCCGACATAGCCATAATCGAGCGCGACATATGCGGCGGCGGGGCCAGCGGGCGCAATGGTGGATTCTGCATGACCTGGGTCTCCAAGGCGCCCCTGCTCTATCCGGTTTGCGGCGGGCAGGAGACGGTGCGCATGGTTGAGGCGTCGGAGGCCGCGGTGCGCGCCATCGGGCAGTTCTGCGCCGACAACGGCATCAAATGCGAGTTCCGCCACGACGGCTGGCTGTGGACCGCCAGCAGCGAGGTCCAGCGGGATGCCTGGCGCAGCAGCATAGACATTCTCGACAAGCTTGGCCTGCATCCCTTCGACGAGTTGTCGGCCGACGAGGTTGCGCGACGCAGCGGATCGGAACGGCATATCGCCGGCGTATACGAAAAAGGCACGGCGACGGTTCAGCCCGCGGCGCTGGCCCGTGGCCTGGCGCGAGTCTGCGCCGAGCGGGGCGTGCGGATATACGAAAACACCACGATGACAGAGCTGGGCCGGTCGGCGCAACCCCATGTACGTACGGATCGCGGCATGGTGAAGGCAACCAGGGTCATTCTGGCGCTGAACGCCTGGGCCCACGAACTGCCGGAATTCCGGCGCGCCGTCATGCCGATCTGCGCCGACGGGATCGCGACCGCGCCAATCCCGGAACAGCTTGAAAAACTGGGCTTGCGCGACGGGATGGCAATTTCCGATTCGCGCACCATGGTCGATTATTACAGACGTACGGCAGACGGGCGCATGGTGTATGGCAAGGGCGGCGGCGGCTTTCCCTTCGCTGGCCGGGTCGGCAGCCGCTTCGATACTGAATCCTCGCGCCCCGACGAGGTGCGTACGGCCATGTTGCGCAATTATCCCGGACTTGCCGATGCCCCCATCGCCGCGACCTGGCGCGGGCCGGCAACACGCACGGCTACCGGCCTGCCGATGTTCGGGCGCCTGAAGGGGGCGCCGGCGATCGTCTACGGGCACGGCTATATCGGCAACGGCGTCGGGCCCAGCTATAATGGCGGGCGCATCCTGGCCGCCTTGGCGCTGGACCGCAAGGACGAGTGGTCGGAATGCCCGCTGGTCGGCGGCGAGGGTAAATTGCTGCCGCCGGAACCATTCCGCTATATCGGGGGACTGGCCGTGCGCGCGGCCGTGCACGCCAAGGACAACGCCGACGACCAGGGGCGGACATCCAACCCGCTTACGCGGTATCTGGCGGGACTGGCGCCTTCCGGCCTGACGGCCCGGACCGGCGACCGCGACTGATACCAAGGCTCGTTTCCGCAAATTCAACACAAAAAAAAGGGCGGCGCATGATCATGCCGGCCGCCGCCCAGGATATGAGATATTCCGTTCCACGGCGCCAATGCATACAGAATACGGAGAAGGTAACGTCGGAAGAAACCAAACTCCACGGCAATGGGCTGTGCGCGCTCATCGGTCGCCCGGCTGGCGGGCTACGCCGCATATTGCGCATGAACGGGCGGTAAGCGGAAAACCGGCTCCGTATCGGTCTTCCCTCTCTAACCCGCGCGGACAAGGTAGCACACTTAGTTACTAATAAACTATCTTTAGTTGTATATTTTCTGTATTTCCCCTGTATTTCTTATACACTACTTCTACTTCTTTTTTTGTCGCCGCGGTCAGTTCAGGAAGCTGTCGCAGTCGTTGCCTTCCAAGTTGTGGGCGCGTACGATTCCCTTGGCATCGACCTCGAAACTTGCGGTGCATTCGTAGTGAAATTCGAAGGTCGGCTCCTGGCGGGTTACCGGTACGATGACGGTTTGCCCGTTGACGATCCGGGTTTCGGTCTCCGTCGTGGTTTCGCCGCCCTGGCTTTCGGTATGGTTGCGGCGCCAGGTCAGGATACTGCTGCCGTTCTTTAACTCATGGACGGCATCCGGCGCGCCCGCGGCCAGCACCAGTTTCCGCTCCTTCTTGCCGATCCAGACGTCCAGCCGGTGCCGCTCGCGCCTGTCTCCCCACCGCGCGCAACCGGCGACAATGGCGACTATCAGCATGACGGCAACGAGGCGCAAGATCGGGCACTCCCATATGAGCCAGTCCGAACATCGCATGATTCGCGCTTTTCGTCACCCCGACGCTTGCATCGGCGCGCCGCTGGTCGCAAGCTCTGCCCGCAAGCGCCCGAACCTGGAGATCCAAAGATGACCAAATGCACACCTTGCAGCCCCTTCCCCACCGCGCGTGACGACGAAGAGGCCGCCCGCCGCGCAGAGGATACGGCGCAGACACGCTCGCCCAGCTACCGGCTGGCGTTTGCAGACCCTGATTTTTTGGTGCGCGATGAACTTCGGCCGGTACGGCTGCAACTGGAGCTTCTGAAGCCCGAGTTGGCGTTTCAGGAAGAGGGGATCGAATCGACCATCGTCGTGTTCGGCAGCGCCCGCACGCCGGCGCCTGAAGACGACGGGGCCAGCCCGGAAAAGGTCGTCATCTACGAGGAGGCGCGGCGCTTCGCCCGCATAATGTCGGAACGCAAATCACCCGACGGCCTGCGCAACGTAATCGTCACGGGTGGCGGCCCCGGTGTCATGGAGGCCGCCAACCGCGGCGCTGATGAAGCGGGCGAACGCTCCGTGGGGCTGAATATCGTGCTGCCGCATGAGCAGGCGCCGAACCACTACGGCACGCCGGAACTCAGCTTCCAGTTTCACTATTTCGCCATCCGCAAAATGCATTTCCTGATGCGCGCGCGGGCGCTGGTCTGCTTCCCCGGCGGCTTCGGCACGATGGACGAGCTGTTCGAGACGCTGACCCTGATCCAGACCGGCAAGGTGATGCCGATCCCGGTGCTGCTGTTCCGCGAGGCCTGGTGGCGCCGCATCGTCAATTTCGAGGCGATGGTCGAGGAAGGCGTCATCTCGCCCGCCGACCTCGACATCTTCCAGTTCGTCGAAACCGCCGAGCAGGCCCAGGCGGCGATAGAGAGCTTTTACCGCGAGGATTAAACCGCGATGGCCTGTTCAGGCAGTCGGCGCCGTAGCTGCGCGGCTGTCGGGCGGGCGTCGGCCCCGGGCTGGTAAGCAACACTGATTTCATCGAACGCCGGGATGGCGGATGCCGCGCTCTTGCCCGCCGGCAGTTCGAATTCGTCGAATCCGCAACGCCTCAGCGGGTCGAGTTGATCATGCAGCACCTGGCCGGTGGCGCGCAATCGGCCTGCAAAACCATGCCGTTCGCGCAGCAGACGCGCCGTCGTGAAATGGCGGCCATCGTTGAGATTGGAAAAATTCAGCGCAATCAACGCGAACCGGGACAGGTCCGGCAGAATTTCATCGATGCGCTCATGGCTGTCCAGCCGCAGCCCCAGGGGCTGATTGCGCCCGGCCAGATCCCGGCGCGCGGCCTTCCAGCGTTCCAGCGATATCGTGGCCGGGCGGTCCGGCGGCAGCGACTCGCCGTCCGCGACATGGATCCAGACGTCGCTTTCGACGGTGGGGCGGGCGTTTCTGTAGTCGATCAACGGCATGGTCATTACTCCTTTAGCCGGTTCCGTAAAGTGCCGTGCGAAACGGGCCCAGGCCGACGCGCCTCAGGCTGTCCAGGAAGCGTTCGCCGTCCTGGCGCAACTCCAGCCAGGTGACGACGATCGTCTCGATCGCAGCGACGATTTCGTCCGCGCCAAACCCGCGCCCGACAATCTTGCCAATCGCCGCATCCTCCGCCGAACTGCCGCCCAGCGTCACCTGGTAGGACTCGGCGCCGGCCTTCTCCAGACCCAGGATGCCGATATGCCCAACATGGTGATGGGCGCAGGAGTTGATGCAGCCGGAAATATTGATCGTCAGCTCGCCCAGATCGTGGCGCTCGTCGATTTCGGCCAGCCGTTCGCTCAGGCGTTGCGCCACGGGGATCGATCGCGCCGTCGCCAGCCCGCAGAAATCCAGGCCGGGGCAGGCGATTATATCGGTTACGCGCATCAGGTTCGGCGTCGCCAGACCCAGTGAATCCAGGGCTCGCCACAGATCGTAAAGCCTGTCCTGGCGCACATGCGCGAGAACCAGGTTCTGGCGATGGGTCACGCGAATCTCGCCGAAACTGTATTCGTCCGCCAGATCGGCGAGCGCATCCATCTGGCCCACATTCATGTCACCGGGAATGCCGCCAGCGGGCTTCAGGGAAACCGTAACCGCCGCGTAACCGGGCTGCTTGTGGGGAAACAGATTGGCCGCCGACCAGCGGGCGAAGGCCGAATCCTCGAAACGCCGGCCCGCAAATAAACCGGGGGCAACCGCCTCGTAGGCCGGCGGCGCGAACCGCGCACGAATACCCGCGACCTCCATCTCGTCCAGGCGCAGCGCGGAATCGCGGATATGTGCCCACTCGGCCTCCACCAGTTCGCGGAACCGGTCGATTCCCAGCGCGGACACCAGAATCTTGATGCGCGACTTATAGAGATTGTCGCGCCGGCCCTCGATATTGAAGACGCGCAGAATGGCCTCCAGGTAACTCAGCAGATCGGCGCCCGGCAGGAAATCGCGGATCGCCTCGGCCAGCATCGGGGTGCGGCCCAGCCCGCCGCCGACCCAAACCTTGAACCCGGTCTTGCCATCCGGGCCGCGCCGCATGCTCAGCCCGATATCGTGGACGGCGATGGCGGCGCGATCGTTCGGCGAACCGCTGATCGCGATCTTGAACTTGCGCGGCAGGAACGAGAATTCCGGATGCAGCGTCGACCATTGCCGGATGATTTCCGCCCAGGGCCGCGGGTCCTCGATCTCGTCCGCCGCGACGCCGGCGAACTGGTCGGTGGTGGTATTGCGGATGCAATTGCCGCTGGTCTGGATGGCGTGCATTTCAGCGGTCGCCAATTCGTCCAGAATGTCCGGCGCATCCGCCAGCCTGGTCCAATTGAACTGGATGTTCTGGCGCGTGGTGAAATGCCCGTAACCGCGGTCGTAACGCCGCGCGATCCGCGCCAGGACGCGAAGCTGGGCGGCATTCAACAGGCCATAGGGAATGGCGACCCGCAGCATGTAGGAATGAAGCTGCAGATAGAGCCCGTTGCGGAGCCTTAGGGGCTTGAATTCATCCTCGGAAAGCTCGCCGGAAATCCGCCGGACGACCTGGCCGCGGAACTGCGCGGCGCGTTCGCGTACAAGCGTGTCGTCAAGCTCGTCATAGGCATACATGGCTGCAATCTCCCGTCAGGCGACTGATACGGTAGGGCCATCGGCCCGGATGCGTTCCCGCAGGCGCGCCGGCAGGATACGGCTGTCTCGCATTTCGATTTCCACCTCATAGACCCCGATGATCCGGCCGCTAGCCTCTTCAAGCCGCCCCGCGTCCAGGTCTTTCGCCAACTGCCCGTCGGCCAGGTAAATGGCGGCATCGGCGATGTCCCACGACCAGTGCCCGTCCGGGTCGCGCCAGACAACGGCGCCGTCATGCAACCTGTTACCCGTAACCACCATTTGCGCCATGGAAACCGCCTCCGGGACTATTTATTAAACTCATGTGAGGCTGTATATCTTCCAATATAGTGATTAGTCAATGTTATTTATTTTATATCACAGTTTTTTTAAGTTATTTACACACCCAGCAAATTCAAAAATAAACATCAACTCGCTTTTTGAAGCCCGCAATCTCCCGAACAAACAGCCGGTAAACCGCGATTACCGCGGCCAGTCCGGTCGATACTCCGCCCCCTCCGCCTCCGCCTCGCCATCCGGTTCCGGCTGGCTGCTCCCCTTGACGAAGCGGGTATAGATCAGACTCAACAGAAACAGGCCGAGGCCAAGGCCAAGGAATGACACGACCCGGTACAGCCCGCCCATCTCGCCCATGTCGAACAGGAACACCTTGCAGATCGAGATCGCCAGCACCGCGACGGAGGCATAACGCACCGCGATGCTGTTGCGCCAGATGCCCAGCACCAGCAGGGCGGCGCCGTAGAGCAGCCAGGCGCCGGAATAGGCATACCATTCCGCATCCGACGTCCATCCCCGCGAAAGCCAACTGCCGTGGAACGCGTGGCGGACTTCCAGGGAAATCCAGACGAACGCCAAAACGAGCGCGCTGATGCCCGCGATGACCGGCCCCGAGGGATGGCCCTGTCTGGTGGTTTCCATGTGGAAAATCACCGCGAAAGCAGCCGGAATTGCATAGGCCAGCAGCAGGAGATTGAAGATCCAGTACGACCCCACCGCGCCGCCGAACATCAGCGGGTTGAGCCCGATCAGATGCACCATGACGATATGTCCGCCTGACAGCAACGCCAGGATCTGCCAGCCCCAAACCGCCACCACGCGCGGTTTTTCGGCGCGGCACTGGTACAGCAGCGCCAGCGATATGGATAGCCAGGCTATGGTCCGCAGGCTCGCCTCCAGCAGGCTATCGCCGGGCTGGAACTCGCCGCGTTGCACGATATCGGCGATCTCCATGGTGGCGAACATGGTCAGGAAGACCAACGCACCCGATTCCAGCATCAGCACCAAGGCATCGTCGGCCCGGCGGCGGAACAGGCGCGACGCCACATAGAAGGCGATCGTCGGAATACCATAGCCATAAAACATCCAGTTCAGTCCCGGCGTGGCGGCCAGCCCATAATCGAAGATTTCGGGATTGAACACCAGCCGGCCCAGGATGATAACCGCCAGCAGCATGGCGACGGCGCGCAAGGGGCCGACCCGGGTGCGTTCGTGAATCCAGCCAATGGCCGGCAGTTGCAGCGCCAGGGCGACGGTCAGCCAGGCATTCTCCAGGGACATCGCCATGGCCAGCGACAGCGAGGCCACGACACCCACCGCATAGGCGGCCAGCGCGCCCTCCATGCCGGCTCCGGCGCGTTGGCGGGCGACCATCATGGCCGCGCCCAAGCAGAGCGCGCCCAGCAACAGCCCAAACACCGCCCAGGTCAGATCGACCTCGAAACCCTTGATGCGGCCGTAGGCTATGGCCAGGGTGACGATCGGCACGCCCGCCGACAGGCCGGCCCACAGGCCCGGCCGCGCGGCGCCCCGCAGCAGCCCGAAACCGGCGACACCGAACAGGCCGGCGTAACAAACGGCGGTCAGGACATAGGGCACGAGACCTGGCGGCAGGGTATCCATGATATCGATATCGCCCGGCCAGAATGGCAAATCCCAGGACAGGAGGACCAGCCCCACCATGATTGCGGCGCCGATGGAAAGCGCGTCGAAAGTCACGTCGCGCCGCCCGGCGAACATCAGGAAGGCGGCCAGCAGGCCGGCCCAGGCCACCGACCCCCACGCAAAATCGTCGGCCCAGGTCAGCAACAGCGCCAGCACAAGCATCAGGACCGAAGCAGTCCAGGCCAGAATTGCCGGCAGCGGGATCGTGCTGAACATGGTTTTGAGGGTGAAGGGCGCGTTATGGGCCCTCAGGCCCGCCGGCACATAGATGAACAGGGCCGCCGTCGCCGTCAGGTAGGCGCCGATGATCGTTGCGCCAAGATCGGCCGCTGGCTGATCCACCAGCCACAGCACCGGCCAGCCGGCCGCGCCGGACAGCGCCCCCCAGGCCAGCCAGCCCCAACCTTTGTATCGCAGCACCCCGAGCGCCGCGCCGGTTACCGCCAGGACGTAGGGGAACAGGCCATATGCCGAGGGATGCCCGGTCTGCACTAGGATCGGCACCAGGAACCCGCCCAGGATGCCCAGCGCCGCGACGAAAGGCCCCTGCAGAAGCGACAGCGCCATCGCCAGCACCCAGACTACGCCCAGCGCGATGAAGGCGGCCATGGGGGGCAGCAGGTCATAGAGCGCGTAGGCGGCGTAGATGCTGACGAACAGGGCCGAAACCCCGGCCGCCGACAGCGCCGGCGGAACCAGCGAGGGTTTGACGAAACCCGCGGCCTGGTGCAACGGGTGACGCCGCAGATATTCGCCGGCGGCGATCAGGATCAGGCCCAGCAGCGCGCCAAGGGAACATTGGATAACCGGCGTCAACCAGCCCACCTGCATGGCGTGGCGGACAAGGAAAACAACGGACAGCGCAACCGCGATGCCACCGATCACCACGAACACGCGGCGAAAAAGCTTCTCTTCCAGATTTTCGCGGGTCTTCGCCAGTTCCTTTTCCCTGAAAGGGCCAGTCGCGGGCGGGCGGCCCGCCGACGCGCGGGGCGGTTTGGTGGGTGGTTCGGGCATTTGGGGTTTTTCCGCCACGGGTTCTTCCGGCGCGGGCTCTTTCGGCGTTTCCGCGACCGTTCGTTCCGGTGGGGCCGTTCTTTCCGGAACCGCCGGCGCCGGTTGCGGTTCATCCGGTTTTGCTGCTTCAGGATCAACTTTGGGCGACTCGCGCAACTGAGCAAGCTGAGTCTGCATCTCACGCAATATGCGGTGCAGGCGCGCTATCTCGTAGCGAAGGTTCGATGTCTTCACCAACGCGACAATTGCAAGAACCGGGGCAACCAGCAGCAGCACCCCGATAATCCACAAAAACGAATCCAGCCCATACATTACTATGTCCCTTCCAAATCCCGCCCAATAATGGCACAGCCCTGTATGATTTGCTGGGTAAAGATGAAAATCAAAGCAGTTTGTGATTCCGCTATCCACCAGTTTTCCGACCGACGGCCGACGCGGGCGTCAAAAACTCTTTATCTCCTGTTGGCCTGTTTCTTCGGAATCTGGTAATGCTCTAACACTATTATCGGCAAACGGCAGGGAATGGCATGCTGGCCTTCGACAAACAGGAATATCTCGACAGAATCGAGAACGTAAAGCTTCGGATGATGCAGTTCGGGCTCGACGTCCTGATCGTCAGCGATCCCGCAAACATGAACTATCTGACCGGCTATGACGGCTGGTCCTTCTATACCCCGCAGGCCGTGGTGGTCGCGCTGGCCCAGGACGAACCCTATTGCGTCGTGCGCGGCATCGACCTGAACGGCGCCAGGGTCACCACCTTCCTGGACGATTCCAACCTGATCGGCTATCCGGACGATTACGTCCAGACCAAGCGCAAGCATCCGATGGACTTCCTGGCCGAGGTGCTGGAGGCGCGCGGACTGGGCCGCGGCAATATCGGGCTGGAAATGGATTCATACTATTTCACGGCCGCCAGCGCCGAGGCGCTGTACCAGCAACTGCGCAACGCCACCTTCAAGAATGCCGACACGCTGGTGAACTGGATTCGCTCGATCAAATCGCCAGCCGAGCTGGACTATATGCGCCAGGCGGCGCGCATCCTGGAAAATGTCATGACGGTGGGCATCGATGCCGTGGAACCCGGCGTGCGCCAGTGTGACGCAGTGGCTAAAATTCTCGCGGCGCAGACCTCCGGCACACCGGAATTCGGCGGCGACTATACCTCGATCGTACCCATGCTGCCGACCGGGATCGGAACCTCGACCCCGCATCTGACCTGGTCGGACAAACCCTTCGTCAAGGGCGAGGCGACGATCCTGGAACTGGCCGGCTGCCGGCGGCGCTATCACTGCCCGCAGGCGCGAACGGTATTCCTCGGCAAGCCGCCGCAAAAACTTGTCGACGCCGCCAAGGTCGTGGTCGAGGGGCTGAACACGGTCATCAACGTAGCGGCGCCCGGCCTGACCTGCGAAGAGGTCGAGGGCGTGTGGCGCGGCGTAATCGCAAAGGCCGGCATCAAGAAGGACTCACGGATGGGCTATTCCGTGGGCCTGAACTATCCGCCCGACTGGGGCGAGCATACGATCAGCCTGCGGCCCGGCGACAAGACGGTGCTGCAGCCCGACATGACGATTCACCTGATGCCCGGCATCTGGGAGGATGACTGGGGCATCGAGATCAGCGAATGTATCCACCTGACCGAAAACGGCGCGGCGCCTCTGGCCAACACCCCGCGCGAGTTGATCATAAAGAATTAAACGCGCGGAAAAGGCCATCTTTTGTTTCGATTCCGGAACAACAGCCTAACATTTCAGTAGTTTTTTTGAGCCCGGCCGGACGCGCAACCTACCGGTGAGAGATCGGCTTGGCGTAAGTCAACTCGACATCCCAGGGAAACAGTATCCAGGTGTCCTGGCTGACCTCGGTGATGAAGGTGTCGACCATCGGCCGGCCCGCCGGCTTGGCGTAAATGGTCGCGAAATGGGCCTTGGGCAGCATGTCGCGCACGATCTTGGCCGTGGCCCCGGTATCCACCAGGTCGTCCACGATCAGCCAACCCTCGCCATCGCCCTCCACGCCCTTCAGGATCTTGGCGCTGCCCTGGTCCTTATGGTCGTAGGTCGCGACGCAGACGGTATCGACCAGCCGAACCTCCAACTCGCGCGCGACAATCGCCGCCGGCACCAGCCCGCCGCGGGTAATCGCGACGATCCCCTCGAAGGGCCCCTGTTCATGCAGCCGCCAAGCCAGCGCCTTCGCATGGCGGTGCAGCTCGTCCCAGGAAACGGGAAAGTCCATGGAAGGGGAATCGCTCATCGTCGCATCCTCTGTCATTGCCGGTGTTCGGTCGGTTTTAGCCGATGCCCCGCCGCACGGCAACGCGGATAGCAGGGTTTCGGCACAGTATTTTAACAGCCGGTTCATATTTTTGGTACAGTATCCTGATCGCGTCTTACGGTTGCACAAAAAAAGGGGTAGCCGATGAACTCGTTTTACAAAATCCTGCGGCCTGCCGCGGCATCATTTCTGTTTACGCTCGCTGCGTGCGGTGGTGGTGGCGGCGGTGGCGGCGGCCTTCCGACTCCAGGTCCCCTGGGGTCGGAACAACCTGCCTCCAATTTCACTTCCACGGGGGATTACGACCCCTGTATCACGGCAATGGGCGGCGGCACATATTGCAATTACGGTCTCGGCCAGATCGGCGCGGCAGACGTCTATGCGAAGGGCGCCGATGGCGACGGCGTGGTCGTGGCCGTCATCGACAGCGGTATCGATACGGCGCATGTGGAACTGGACACCAGGATATCCGCCGATAGTACGGACATTGTGAGTCCTATAACACCACTCGACGATGCAACGGGGCACGGCACCATGGTTGCGGGGGTTATCGCGGCCGAGCGAAACGACGTCGGAACGCATGGCGTGGCATTCGGTTCGACGATCCTCGCAATCCGTACCGACGGTCGCTATCTGGACGGCACAAGTACCGGTATGTACTCTATTCTGGATGTAACAGCCGGCATATCCTACGCGGCAGGCAAGGCGCACGTGATCAATATCAGCCTTGGTGCGACTGGCACACAACTGGGCGATCCTTTCGGGAGCCCTGCCGAACAGGCAATGTTTGAGCGGGCGCTGATCGACGCGATGGCCGCCAAAGCAATCATCGTCGTCTCGACCGGAAACGATAGCGCGACGGAAGCCTCGCTTCCATCCGCCTACGCCGGCGATACAGCGGTCAATGCCAGCGGGCAGATGCTTGCCGTCGGTGCAGTCAATAACGCCGCCAACGCCATCGCGGATTTTTCCAACCACTGCGGCCTGGCGAAGGATTTCTGTCTTGTCGCCCCTGGCGATGGACTTTGGACAACTTACCCCGGCGATTATCTTGCTTACACCGCTGGCACGTCATTTTCGGCGCCGTATGTTGCCGGTTCGGCGGCCCTGTTGATCCAGCTTTGGCCGACACTAGCGCCATCGGAAGTCGTTAATATCATGCTGACCACGGCGACAGACATGGGAGACGTCGGCGTCGACACGGTATACGGCCACGGCCTCTTGTACCTTTCCGCCGCCATCCTGCCGGCGGGCGCGCTGGAAGTGCCTCTGACGCCGCTGGCCGACGGCGATGGCGTTACGCTGGACGGCACGGCGCTGGCGTTGGGGCCGGCCTTTGGCGACGCGCTGACGAATTCGGCCCTGCTGGGCCAAGCCTTCGCGCTGGACGATTACGACCGGAACTACGACATCGATCTCAACGGATTCGTGGCTCATTCATCGCGCGGCTTCGGGCTTCAGGCGCTGCTTGGCGGCGGGTCCGTTGAATCAGTAGATGCCGAACTTCCCAACGGCATGAAAGTCGCCATGGGCGTCTCGGACGACGACCAAACCGAATCGCCCGCCGATTGGGCCGGCATGGCCGTTGAGGACGGCGAAGAACAGCAACTGCACGGCATGAGCCTTGAGGTCGAAAGTGGCCTCGGCGCCAGCGTCCGCTTCGGCTACGACGTCACGCCGGAACAGCAGATGGCCGGGCTGGCGGCCAGCGAGCCGGCCGGGCTGTTCTGGATGCCGGGCGACCTGCTGGGCGCACAGCATGGCCTGGTCGACGCGGGGACCGGCGTTTCCCTGTCCCGCCAATTAGATCCCTCGTCGATCCTCTCGATCGGCTGGGTCGATCAGGCGGACGACGCGGATGAGTGGACGCCGGACGCGAAGATCGGCGAGATCACGCTGGCGCACCGTTTCGACAATGGCGCGATCGGCTATGCGGGTTTCTCGACGGTGGACGAACAGGGCGGTTTCCTGGGCAGCGACGCCGCGGGCGGCTTTGCGGTCGACGGCGCCGATACGCAATTCTACTCGCTGGGCGGCCGTTACCCGATGACGGCCGGGCTGGAACTGATCGGCAACTATACGCTGGCCGAGGCCGACATGAGGGCGGACGGAACCAGCCTGCTGAGCGAATGGAGCGAGATCCGCGCCGAGGCCTTCGGCGTCGGGTTGGTGAAAAACGGCGTCCTGGGCCGCCATGACCGCGTCGGCCTGCTGGCCGGCCAGCCCTTGCGGGTGAGCAGCGGCGAGGCCACGGTGACGGCGCCGGTCGATTATCTGATCGACAAGACGGTGGTCCAGGACTCCGAGCGGGTCTCCATGACCCCGTCGGGCCGGGAGATCGACCTGCAGCTTGCATACGATACGCCGCTGGGCGCCGGCGCCGCCATTTCCGGCTGGGTGATGATGCATCTGGAGCCGGGCCACGTGGCGAGCGCCGACCCGGCCTATGGGGTAGGACTCAGGTTCAGCGCGGCGTTTTAAGATAGCGCTTCCCCGGCGCGGTTTCCCGGCATAAGGTCCGGGAATGACCGAGGCCGCACCCAGCACCCTGCCCATCGATAGCGCCGCCGTTTTACGCGGCCGCGTCCTCGTGCTGCTTTCCGGCGCGGGGATGAGCCTGGGCGGGTTGTTCATCCGCTCCATCCAGGAGGCCAACGAGTGGCAGATCCTGTTCTGGCGTTCGCTGGGTTTAATCGCGGCGCTGCTGGTTTTTATCACCTTCCGAAATCAGGGGCGCGTCTTTCAAACCTTCCGGGCCGCCGGCACGAAAAGCGTAATCGCCGGGCTCTGTCTGGCCACTGGCTTTACCTGCTTTATCTTTTCGATCACCCACACGACGGTGGCCAATACGCTGTTCATGTTGAGCGCGGCGCCGTTCATCACCGCGGCCCTGAGCCGCGTCCTGCTGGGCGAGGATGTGACGCGCGGGACCTGGGCGGCCATGCTGGGCGCCGGAGCCGGCATCGCCATCATGGTGGGCGAGGGCATGGCGGCCGGTGACCTGTTCGGCAACCTGATGGCGCTCGCCGCCGCCGTCGGCTTCGCCGGCTTTTCCATTGCCCTGCGCAGCGGCCGCGGGGTGGACATGATGCCCGCGACATGCCTGGCGGGTCTGTTCGGCGCCATCGGGTCAGCCGCGATCATTATCGCAACGGGTGGCGATTTCGAGGCGCCGGCCATGGATATCGGCATCTGCGTGACCTATGGCGTGGTCGCGATCGGCGGCAGCCTGATTGTCTTTACCATGGGGTCGCGCCTTGTATCGGCCGCCGAGTTGACGCTGTTGTCGCTTACCGAGGTAGTGCTCGGCCCGGTCTGGGTTTGGTTGGCCTTCGCCGAGACTCCAAGCGGCCTGACGCTGCTGGGCGGCGCGATCCTGCTGGCCGCGATCGTCGGGCGCGCGGCGACCGGCATAAAGCGCCGCCGGCCGCCCATCGGAGTCGTGTGACGCTCTTGCGGGCCGCCGCAACACTCATCACATAGGGTGTACAGGCGTTTCATTCAGCGGGAGCCGACCCATCGTTTCAGACGGCAACAAGCAAACCCTTATGCGCCGGTTGCGCCGGGCGTCCGCCTGGGGCCGGCTGAAAATTCCCTTCGGTATCCGCGCGGTGCTGGGCGGGCTGTTCGTGATGGGGGGCATATTCGGATTTCTGCCGATACTCGGCTTCTGGATGATCCCGGTGGGGCTGGTGCTGATCGCGCTGGACGTGCCGCCGCTGCGCCGCTGGTTGCGGTCCTGGCTGCATAACGGCATCCGCCCGCGCCGCCGCTGGCAAGGCCAGAAGCGGACTGGACATGACAAGGACAAGAAGTAAGACTGGCGCGGTAATTGCCATGGGAGACTGACCGCATGTTCGGACGAGGCATTCCGCTGTTCAGAATACTCGGCTTCCAGGTCAAGCTGGACGCCAGCTGGCTGATCCTGGCCGTGCTGGTCACCTGGTCGCTTGCCGCCGGCTATTTCCCGGCCCGCTACGAAGGCCTGTCGGGGCCGACCTATCTGTGGATGGGGGTTGCCGGGGCGCTCGGCCTGTTCGCCTCGATCGTCTTCCACGAACTCAGCCATTCGCTGGTGGCGCGCCGCTATGGCATGCAGATCAGGGGAATCACGCTGTTCATTTTCGGCGGCGTCGCCGAAATGGAGGATGAACCGCCGACCGCGAAGGCCGAGTTCCTGATGGCCATCGCCGGGCCCATCGCCAGCGCATTGCTGGCTGTCTTGTTTCATATTCTCGAGGGATTCGGCGTGCGTATGGGGATGGCGGCGCCGGTTCCGGCCGTGCTTGGTTATCTGTCTTTCATCAATATGCTGCTCGCCGGCTTCAACCTTGTCCCCGCCTTTCCGCTGGATGGCGGGCGAATGCTGCGCGCCACCCTGTGGGGCTGGAAGGGCGATCTGCGCTGGGCCACCCGCATCGCCGCCAACGCGGGGGCGAGCTTCGGATTCGGGCTTATCGCCTTCGGCCTGTTCAATCTCGTCACCGGCAATCTGATCGGCGGCATCTGGTTCATGCTGATCGGCTTCTTCGTGCGCGGGGCCGCCGCCGGCTCCTACAGCCAGATGCAGACCCGCCGATTTTTCGAAGGCGAACCGGTGCACCGCTTCATGGTGACCGACCCGATTGCCGCGCCCCCGGACATCACCGTCCATCGACTCGTAGAGGACTATATCTACCGCCATTATCACGAGCTGTTCCCGGTGGTGGAGGATTCACGCCTGCTGGGCTGCATCGGCATCGCCGAGATCAGGCATATCCCGCGCGACCGGTGGGATCTGGTGCGGGTGTTCGACGCCATGTCGCCGGCCGCGCCGGAAAACACCGTCGATGCGAATACCGATGCGGTCGAGGCGCTGGCCATCATGCGCCGCACCGGCAACAGCCGGCTGATGGTTGTCGAGGACGGCAGGCTCGTCGGCCTGGTAACGCTGAAGGACCTGTTGCGCCTGATCGCCTTCAAGATGGATTTGGAGGGGATGGGTTAGGGCGTTTCAAAGTTGATCGGCCCCGGCCGCCGACATCCAAAACGCGAGAACGACCCCATGCAAAGACGTTTTCCGCGGGTTACAGAGGGTTTTGCGGGTGGTTTCGGGCGGGGAAATGAACCGGAATCCGGTTAATACGGCGATTTTTGTTATATATCA
>CBFDDT010000004.1:0-65119 GCA_965603635.1 uncultured bacterium
CAGCGACATAACCCATGAGGCCCTCATGCATGCGGCCTCGCGGGTGCTGGCCGCCGGCGCGGATTTCCGGCTGCTGGGGCCTGACGCTACTATGGTGAAGGCGAACATCCCCGTCATCGCCATCTGCGCGGTGCGCACCGGATGCGGCAAATCACAGACCGCCCGCCATCTGTCCCACCTGCTGCGCGAGCGCGGGCTGACCGCCGCGATCCTGCGCCACCCGATGCCCTATGGCGATCTGGAGCGCCAGCGGGTGCAACGCTTCGCCAGACTGGAAGACCTGGACAATGCCGACTGCACCATCGAGGAGCGCGAGGAATACGAGCCGCATATCGCCGAGGGAAACATCGTTTTTGCCGGCGTCGATTACGCCGACATCGTCGCGACGGCGGAGCGGGAGGCCGATGTCATCCTGTGGGACGGCGGCAACAATGATTTTTCGATGGTCCGCCCGGACCTGCATATCGTGCTGGCCGACGCGCTGCGTCCCGGCCAGACGACCACCCATCATCCAGGCGAGGCAGTGCTGCGCATGGCGGACATCGTGGTGGTGAGCAAGGTAGACGCGGCGCCGCCGGAACAGGCCGAAGCTGTCGTCGCCGAGGTCCGCGCGGTCGCCCCCGAAAAGCCAGTCGTGCTGGCCGGCTCGCCGGTCGTTCTGGACGATCCGAAAGCGGTGGATCGCAAGCGAGTGCTGGTCGTCGAGGATGGGCCGACCGTTACCCATGGCGGCATGCCCCACGGGGCAGGATTCGTGGCGGCCATAGCGCGGCCCGGCGTCACCATCGTCGATCCGCGCGCGGCCGCCGCGCCCGAACTCCGAGGGGTTTTCGAGCGTTATCCCCATATCGGGTCGGTTCTGCCGGCGATGGGCTACAGCGCGGCTCAGCGCCAGGCGCTGCGTGCGACGATCGATGCCGCCGACGCCGATGTCGTGGTCGCCGGAACGCCCATCGATCTGGCCCGTATCGTTAAAACCGCCAAGCCGATCGTGCGCGCCCGCTATGCCTATGCGGATGCCGGCGAACCGACGCTCAGCAGCCTTGTTGAGGCGTTCCTGAAAGATCGGGGGTTATAATGCTGGTGGTCGCGGCACTTGGCGGGAATGCGTTGTTGCGGCGCGGCGAGCCGCCGGAAACCACGCGGCAAATCGCGAACATTCGCACCGCCGCGCGGGCGCTGGCGGAAATAGCACGAGAGCATGCGCTAGTCGTCACCCATGGCAACGGCCCCCAAGTCGGGCTGTTGGCCCTGCGGTCCGGCGATCCGCTATACATGCTGAGCGCCGAGACCGAGGGCATGATCGGCTACATGATCGAAACCGCGCTGCGGAACGAGTTGCCGGGCCGCGACGTCGCCGGGCTGCTGACGCAGATCGCGGTCGATCCGGACGACCCCGCCTTCGCCGCGCCCGGCAAGCCGATCGGCCCGGTCTATGAAGAGGCCGAGGCAAAGCGGCTGGCCGGCGAACACGGTTGGACAATCGCCCCGGACGGCGACGGCTTTCGGCATGTCGTGCCCTCGCCACGCCCGCTACGCATTCTTGAGATCGAAACGATCAGGCTGTTGGTGCGAAGCGGCGTCCTGGTGATCTGCGCCGGCGGTGGCGGCGTTCCGGTGGTCGCCGGCGAGGCTGGATGGCGTGGGGTCGAGGCCGTCATCGACAAGGACCACGCCAGCGCCCTGCTGGCCCGGGAACTGGATGCCGACGCATTACTCATGCTGACCGATGTGGATGCGGTCTATGCCGACTGGGACGGCGCAAAGGCCTCCCCATTGGGGGCGGTGAGCACGGATGATCTGCATAAACACGACTTCGCGCCGGGTTCAATGCGGCCGAAAGTCGAAGCCGCCATTGATTTCGCCGAGGCCACCGGGCGGATGGCCGGTATCGGCAGGCTGCAGGACGCCGCCGCCATCCTGCGCGGCGAGGCGGGAACGAGAATCGCGGGAAGCCCTGGATGAAAGGCGGAAACTACAGCGGCCAACGAAAACCGGCGGCAAATGGTCTTGCCGCCGGCTTCCTCGGTGTTATACGGACAGGCTTTCCGCCTAGAGCATCATCCGATCAATTGGAATCGCTTATGCGATTCAATTAATCGGATAAAGATGCTCTATCTTCTTAAAATGGCGAGCAATTTTATCCGTTCGGATTGAACCGAACCGGTTCGATCCGATCGGAAATTGCTCTAGTTGAACCACCAGCGCTCGTGGCTTTTGTTACCGTCGTTTTCCCAGTTGGCCGCAACTTTCTCGTCATGGCCGACCTTCTTATTGAGGCCCATGATGTGGTTGGCGAACATTGCCACGACGGCGCCGCCATCGTCGCTGATAAGCCGCTGGCATTCGGCGTACATCGACCGGCGCTTGGATTCATCAAGTTCCGCACGGGCCTCCCGAACGATCCCGTTGAACTTCTTGGCGGCGTCGGTTGTCTTCCACGCCGTGTCGTTCCACTCCGTATCGTCGGTATAGGCGGACTTGAACATCCAGTCCTCGGTCGGGCGGCCGCCCCAGTAGCAAACGCACCAGGGTTTCTTGTTCCAGACGTTGGACCAGTAACCGTCCTTGGGCTCGCGGACGACCTCGACATTGATTCCGGCCTCGGCCGCAGAGGCCGCGAGCAACTGCGCCGCGTCGACCGCGCCGGCGAAGGCCGCATCGGACGCCGAGAGCTGGATCGGCCCGCTGTGGCCCGATTTCTTGTAATGATGCTTCGCCTTGTCCGGATCGAACTCGCGTTGCGGCAGGTCCGAGGCATGGTAGGGGTTGGCGGTCGAGATCGGATGGTCGTTGCCCATCGCGCCGTGGCCAAGCAGGATCTTGTCCAGCATTTCCTGGCGTTTGAGCGACAGTTTCAGCGCCATGCGGAGATCGTAATTGTCGAACGGCGCGGCATTGACCCGCATCGGGAACGTGTAGTGAAGAGTGCCTGTCTTTTCCAGGATATCGAGGGTGGGCACGCGGGCCAGCAGGGCGACCGTCTTCGGATCGACCCGGTTCGCCACGTCGATATCGCCGTTCATGATGGCGCTCTGCCGCGCGGCGGTATCCAGCAGGGCAAGGTTTTCGATCGAATCGAAATGGGCCCGGCCGGCCTTGAAATAGTTCGGATTGCGGGTCGCTTGCAGGCGCACACCCGGCTCGAAATTGTCGATCACGTAGGGGCCGGTGCCAATGCCGGACGTTACGTCAATCACCTCGCCGTCCTTTTCAGGCATAATGACGAGGTGATAGTCGCTGACGATATAGGGGAAGCCCGCATCGGCGGCATTGAGCTCGAAGACCACCGTATTGTCGCCATCCTTGCGAATGTCACTGACCGAGGTCAGAAGCCCCTTGGCGGCCGACTTGGAATCCTCACCGCGATGATGGTTGAAGGATGCGATGACGTCTTCCGGCGTGAGGGACTTGCCATTGTGATGTTGGACGCCCTTGCGCAGCTTGAAAATCCATGTCTTGGCGTCCGGCGATTCATAGCTTTCCGCCAATTCCGCAACCAGCGTGCCATCATTGTCGATTTCCGTCAGGTTGTTGCCGTAGACGAAATTCGTGGCCGTCATGAAGCCGTTTTCCGCGGTCGACGGATCCAGCGAGTCAGTGGTCGAACCATGGCCGTAGCCTTGGCGCAGCGTGCCGCCCTTGTTCGGTGTCGCGGCCATGACCGCACCCGCCATCGACATGGCCGTCGGCAGGGTAACACCCGCCGCAATAACCGATGTAATAAATTGGCGGCGGTCGATTCTCCCCGACGCCAGGCCAAGTTTCTGGTCGTTGATAAATTTCTTGCGCATGGGATTTTGCTCCTTTGTTTGCCTATCCTGTTTTCTCGCTTCTTTTCACACCGCTCGGCGATCAAGTCTCTTTTCACTCTGCTCGACGATCAAGTCTTAACCGAGGGCGATATGAATTTAACTCACGGACATCAGGGCATATTTAGGCACTATGATCAAGTGCCAAACAAATAACTTTGTGATGAAACGCCAGATTATCATTCGTTAATTGACCCTGTTCAGATTCGCTCAATACAAAAGGGTTAGCGGACAATTCTTGTCTGTCGGCGCCGAGTTTATAACCAACAGGTTTCCACGAGTTACTTTACAGCGCATCTCCCGTTGGCTATCGTTTCGATCGGTAAATCGTCGGCTTAATGCCCGGCGTGGGCGCGGCCAGGCCGCGCCGCCACACGGTTCAAGCGGTTGGGAGGCCTGTCTTGAACAGGGGGAGGAGATAGCGTGCATCCTATCGTTTCCACAGTGATTCAACGGCTCGGCCTGGGCCTGATGACGCTGTTCCTGGTGTCGATCATCATTTTCAGTTCCATCGAGTTACTCCCGGGCGATTTCGGCGAGGCCGTTCTGGGACAGGCGGCGACCGAGGAAACCGTCGCCGCCTTCCGCAAGGAACTGGGGCTCGATAAACCTGCCTATTTCCGCTACATCGAATGGGTCGGCGGGGTCCTGACCGGAGATTTCGGCACCTCGTTCTCGGGGCGGGCGGCTTCCGGCGTCGACCGATCCAGGGCAGTCGTCGATCTGGTTGCACCGCGGCTATGGAACACGCTGTTCCTCGCCGGGCTGACGGCCATCATCGCTGTTCCCCTGGCGCTTTTGCTGGGCGTAACGGCCGCCCTTTACCGCAATTCCCTCTACGATCGCATCGTCAATGCAACGACCCTGTCGACGATTTCCTTCCCGGAATTCTTCGTCGCCTATTTATTGATCCTGTTCCTCGCCTCGCTCTATCAGGTCTTCCCGTCGCTCGCCAATATCACCGAACAGATGTCGCTCGGCGAACGGATGTACCGCTCGGCCTTGCCGGCGATGACGCTGACGCTGGTCATCGTCGCCCATATGATGCGCCAAACGCGGGCCAACATCATCAACCTGCTGGCCAGCCCCTATATCGAGATGGCCCGGCTGAAGGGCCTGTCGAAAAGCAAGGTGATCACGCATCACGCGCTGCCCAACGCCTGGGCGCCGATCGCCACCGTAATCGCCTTTAACCTTGCCTATCTCGTCGTCGGCGTAGTGGTCGTCGAGGTGGTATTCGTCTATCCCGGCATCGGGCAGCTCATGGTTGACGCGGTGACCAGCCGAGACATTCCCGTCGTACAGGCCTGCGCGCTGATCTTCGCGGCGACTTACATCATCCTGAACCTGACCGCCGATATCATTTCAATCGTCACCAACCCGAAGCTGTTGCATGCGAGATGACTGAATCCGAGCAAACCTATTCGGCTGCTACCGAGGTCGGCCAGGTTCGCGCCCGCCGCACACTCATGGAGCGCCTTCGCATCGGGGCCCGGAATGTCCCGTGGTCCGCCTGGTTCGGGATGGTCGTCATCGCGATCTACGGAATATTCGCCATCTTTGCGCCCTGGATTGCACCCTACGGCGAGGCTCAGGTCTTTCCCGCGCCCTACGCGCCATGGGGAGGCGATCATATGTTCGGAACCGACCAGATCGGCCGCGATATCCTGACGCGCCTGATCTTCGGCGCCCGGAACACCATCGGCATCGCGTTGGCGGCAACGCTCCTTTCTTTCGCCATCGGCGGCGGCCTGGGGTTGATGGCGGCGATCAGCCGCGGCTGGACCGATCAGATCATGAGCCGTCTGGTCGACGTCCTGATGGCCATTCCCAGCCTGATTTTCGCCCTGATGCTGCTGTCGATTTTCGGGTCCTCGTGGCTCAGCCTGACCGTCATCATCGCGGTGCTGGATTCGACACGTGTCTTCCGCCTGACCCGGGCCGTGGCGCTGAACGTCGTCGTCATGGACTATGTCGAGGCGGCGCGTTTGCGCGGCGAGAAACTGGGCTGGGTGATGCGCAAGGAAATCCTGCCCAACATCATGCCGCCGCTGGTGGCCGAGTTCGGACTTCGGTTCTGTTTCGTTTTCCTGACCATCGCCGCGCTCTCGTTCCTGGGCGTCGGCATTCAGCCCCCGACTGCGGATTGGGGGTCCATGGTGCGCGAAAACGCGTCGCTGATCCAGTTCGCGCAGTACGATTTGGCGGCGGCGATCACGCCGCTTCTGCCGGCGGGCGCCATCGCGCTCTTGACTGTGGCCGTGAATTTCGTCGTCGACTGGTTCCTCCACAAGACAAGCGGACTGAAAGATGAGCACTGAGGAAAGCACGGGCGCCAAGGGCGATGTTCTGCTTGAGATGCGTGACATCGTTATCGACGGGTTCAGCGACGAGAGATGGCACGAGATCGTCAAGGGTGTGAACCTGACGCTGAGACGCGGTGAGATCATGGGCCTGATCGGCGAGTCCGGCGCCGGCAAGTCGACCCTGGGCCTGGCGGCGATGGGTTTCGCGCGGCCGGGCTGCCGGTTGACCAGCGGTTCGATCCATTTCGATGGCATGGACTTGATGATCGCATCCGAGGAGGAAAAACGCAGGCTCTGGGGGTCCCGGATCGCCTACGTGGCACAATCGGCGGCGGCGGCGTTCAACCCGGCTCATCGCCTGATCGACCAGACGGTCGAGGCGACCGTCAACCGGAATATCCGTCCGAAGGCCGAAGCGAAAAAGGACGCTCGTGAGCTTTACAGGGCGCTGCAGCTTCCCGAGCCCGATACCATCGGCGCCCGGTATCCGCACCAGGTTTCCGGCGGCCAGCTGCAACGCATCATGACGGCAATGGCGATGTCGCCTCGCCCCGACCTGATCATCTTCGACGAGCCGACCACGGCGCTGGATGTCACGACCCAGGTCGAGGTGCTGATGGCCATGCGCGACATCGTCGAACGATTTCACACGGCGGCGATCTACATCACCCATGACCTTGCCGTCGTTGCCCAAATGGCGGATTTCATCAAAGTGCTGCGCTTCGGCGAGGAAGTCGAAGAGGCGCCGACCCGCAAGATGCTGACGGAACCGGAAATGCCCTACACGAAATCGCTTTGGTCCGTCAGGGCGCTGGCCAAGCCCGAAAAGACCAGCGAGGACATCGTTTTGAGCGTCGACGGCGTGGATGCGAGTTACGGCAGCCAGGCCCAGGTTCTATTCGACGTCGACATCAATCTTCCGCGTGGCAGAACGGTGGCGGTCGTCGGCGAATCCGGTTCCGGAAAATCGACGACGGCGCGCGTCATCACCGGCCTGCTGCCCCCTTCAAAGGGCCAGGTCGTGTTCAATGGAGAACCGCTACCCAAAGCGCTGAAGAACCGGTCCATCGATCAGCTTCGGCGCATCCAGATGATTTATCAAATGGCCGATACGGCGATGAACCCCCGGCACACGGTGCGCGATATCATCGGCCGGCCGTTGGCATTCTATCACGGCTTGAAGCGACGGCAGTGCGACGCCCGCGTCGGCGAACTGCTGCAGATGATCGAACTGGACGAATCCTTCATTGACCGGCTGCCCGGCGAGCTTTCGGGCGGCCAGAAGCAGAGGATCTGCATAGCCCGGGCCCTGGCAGCCGAACCGGAGATCATCATTTGCGACGAGGTGACCTCGGCGCTGGACCAAATCGTCCAGGAGGGAATTCTGAAACTTCTGCTCCGCCTCCAGGAAGAGTTCAATATTTCCTACCTGTTCATCACCCACGACATCGCGACCGTGAAGGCGATTTCCGATGAAATCGTGGTGATGTTCCAGGGCAGGGTGGTCGAGCAGGGGTTGAAGGGCGAAATCCTGTCGCCGCCGCATCCGGAATACACCCAGTTGCTCTTGTCGTCGGTCCCGGAAATGGATCCGGACTGGCTGACCGACCTGGTCAGGGAGCGCGAGCAAACGCAAAGTCCGGCCTGATCCGTCCCGATCGGATTCCGCGATCGGGTTTCCCGAAGCGGATAGGATTAGCCTCGCTCAATCGGGCATGGCCGGAATCCACCACTCCTCTCCCCTTTCCGTGGTCACATATTCGGGCCAGCGGAAATGGATCGGCGGCTCGTGATCGCACAGCGGCGGTATCCAGTTTTCGCCGCCGATTCCGCCGCCCGTGCGTTCCTCGAACTCGCGCCTGGCCGCGGCCAGCGCCCCGCCGTCGGTCAGCAGATCGACCACCGTCAGCCCGATTACCTTGGCCGCGCATAGCACCGTCGGGTCGATGGTCGCGGGGATGCCACCCAGGGCATTCATCGCCCAGGCGGGATAGCGGTAGTCCGGCGGACCCTTCAGCATCGGCCGCCCGATATAGAGCCGCACCGTCGGCGCGTGCCAGCACATCTCGGTGTAATCGTCGGAGGTGGAGTTGCGTTGCGAGGGCGGCATGTTCCGGCGGCGAATGCGCTCCGCCGCCTTCGGTTCAATCAGTTCCTCACAGACTTCCAGGAACGGTTTTTCCATGGGCTCCAGGCCGAGATTAACCTGAATTTGCCTCGCCACGGCAACCGCTTTGTCACCCAGCACCGGACCGCCGACCGCTATCAGGTTCCGGTAAGTGAGTTCGGCCATCGCATGGTTGGGCAGCCCCTCGCGCGATTTACAGACCCAGTGCCGCTCCCACCGGCAATGGGCGGCCCGCGCGGCGGCATCGGCGTTCTGGTCGAGCACCCGGAAGAGCTGTTCGGCCTGGCCATGGTCGGGGGTGCGGCAGAGATACTGGATCTGCGCCAACCCGGCCGGCAGATTGTCGGCTGTCGCCTGGCCCGCCGTCAGAATCGCCTCGCTGAGGCTCCAGCCGCCCTGGAAGGAAAGGCTTGAGGCCAGCTTCATCTTGGTCAGCGTGTACATGGTGACCAGCGCGTCGGTGGCGCCGGGCGCGCGTGGGGCGCTGTGGGCCTGGGGAATTGGCGAATCCGCCGGGGCGGCCAGCCAGTTTTCCGGTTCGTCGCAATGGAAACTGTAAACCGCCGCATAGGACGCGCCGCAATGGGTGTCCCACAACACCGTATTGGACATGGGCAGAATGTAGGCCGGGTGGAAGCTGATGAAGGCATCGATGCCGTCGTAATAGCCGCGCGCCGCGTGGATCGGCTTGGAGCCGCGCACCTTCTCGGCCGGCTCGCCGAAAAATTTCAACGTGCCCTTGATCCCGTGCGCCTCCATCGCCGCCTTGGCCGCCAGGAAGCCGCCCAGCGCCCCGATGCCCAGTGCGGAATGAGGGTCCGTATGCCCGCCGGCCTGGGGCGACAGGCCGGCGCGGGGCTCCTGGCGCGTGCTTGCGGCCTGGCAGTTGCCGGGCACCGCATCATATTCCGCATAGCCGCCGATCACCGGGCCGTCACCGGTGGAAAATGTGGCGGCGAAGGCGGTCGGCATGCCGCCGCTGCCCTCCTCCACCTCGAAGCCCTCGGCGCGCAGGCGCTCGACATACCAGGCGGCGGATTTGTATTCGCGCCAGGCGGTTTCGCCGTAATGCCATATCGTCGAGCACCAGTCGGAAAGATCGCCCGCATTCCCTTCCACCCACTCCAGGGCCGTATTTTTCTGCTCTTCCATCTGCACCCTCCCTGTATTGAACCTGCACCGAGGATACATCTTTTCGTGGCCGGGAAAACCGATTATCGTCTGGGCGGAAGGCTTGCTCAGGGGGATGGAGGAATGGCGATCACGGATAATTTTCCGCGAAAAATTCGGGAAATCGAGAATTGCTGGATCACCCTTTCCGACGGTGTGAAGCTGGCCGCGCGGATCTGGCTGCCGGAAGACGCCGAGGCCGACCCGGTCCCCGCGGTCCTGGAATATCTGCCCTACCGCAAGCGCGACGGCACGGCGGTGCGCGACGCGCTGACCCATCCCTGGTTCGCCGGTCACGGCTATGCCGGCGCGCGCGTGGACATGCGCGGCAGCGGCGAATCCGACGGGCTGATGTGGGACGAGTATGCACCCCAGGAACAGGACGACGCGCTGGAGGTAATCGACTGGCTGGCGGCCCAGCCCTGGTGCGACGGCAATGTCGGCATGATGGGCATTTCCTGGGGCGGATTCAACGGGCTGCAGGTGGCGGCGCGGCGGCCAAAACCTTTGAAAGCGGTGGTGACGCTGTGTTCCACGGTGGACCGTTTCAACGACGATATCCATTACAAGGGCGGCTGTCTGCTGAACGAAAATCTCGGCTGGTCGTCGACCATGCTGGCCTATTCCTCGCGCCCGCCGGATCCGGTATTGCTGGGCAATAGCTGGCGCGAAATCTGGCTGGAGCGGCTGGAGAACGAGCCGCATCTGGCGGAAACCTGGCTCGACCACCAGCGGCGCGATGACTACTGGAAGCAAGGGTCCGTCTGCGAGAATTACGGCGCCATCGAGGCCGCGGTGCTGGCGGTCGGCGGCTGGGGCGACGCCTACAAGAACGCCCCGCCGCAACTGGTGGAAAACCTGACCGCCCCCTGCCGCGCGATCATCGGCCCCTGGGTCCATAAATACCCGCACTTCGCGGTGCCGGAACCGCGCATCGGTTTCCTGCAGGAGGCCTTGCGGTGGTGGGATCGCTGGCTGAAGGGCAAGGAGACCAGCGTCGAGACCGACCCCGCCTACCGCGCCTTCCGGCAGCAGCATGACGGCGCGAAGACGTCCTACGAACGGCGCAGCGGCGAATGGATCGCTGAAGAAACATGGCCCTCGCCGAACGTAACGCCGACCAAACAATACCTGACCGCCGTGGGCCTGGCCGATGCGCCGGGGGTGCCCAATCCGGTCTCGTTCCGCTCACCGGAGGATCTGGGCATGGCGGGCGGTGAATATTGCGCCATCTGGCTGGGGCCGGAATTGCCCGGCGACCAGCGCATCGACGATGGCGGCTCGCTGGTGTTCGACGGGCCGGTGCTGGAGGGGCCGCTGGACATTCTCGGCGCGCCGGAAGTGACGCTGCGGCTTTCCGCCGACAAACCCCGGGCCCGCGTGATCGCCCGGCTGTGCGACGTGGCGCCGGATGGCGCGTCGGAACGGGTAAGCTATGGCATCCTGAACCTGGCCCACCGCGACGGCAACGAATCGCCGGAGCCGCTGCCCCCTGGCGAGGAGATCGAGGTCACGATCAGGCTGGACCATTGCGCCCACCGTTTCAAACCCGGCCACCGCGTCCGCATTGCGCTCTCCACCGCCTACTGGCCGATGATCTGGCCGGGGCCGGACGCCGCGACGGTGACGCTGGCGCGCGGCCCATCATTTTTGTCGTTGCCGATTCGCAATAAAGCGGGCCAGCCGAGGCCGTCCTTCGAGCCGGCGGAGAACGCGCCACCGCTTGAACTGCGCGAAATTGCGCCCCCGGAACATGTTCGAAACGTAACGCATAATATGCAAACCGGCCGTACGTTGATGGAGGTCGTCGATGATTTCGGCGAGCATGAGGATCTTACGCACGGCCTCGTCACCGGGTCGGCCGCCCGCGAATGGTACTCAATCCTTCCCGGCGACCCGCTATCGGCGGAAATGCGAACCCACTGGACGGAAAAACTGAGCCGCGGCGACTGGGCCGTGCGCACGGAGACCTTCGCCGCCATGACCTCCGACGCCACCCACTTCCACCTGACGGGCCGCATCGAGGCCTGGGAGGGCGAGGAGATGATCTTCGAGAAAGATTTCGAGCGCAGGATCGAGAGGGATAACATGTAGGCATGCCGGCCGGGTCCCGTTCATTTTCCCGCTCTATTCTCCGTAATACCGGCCCAAAAACCGCGGAAACCGTCTGTGCATGGGGTCGTTCCGCTAGTTTTGACCTCGATCCCACTCAGCCCATCATCACCATCGCCAGCACAACCCCGTCGCGGTCAGACCCGACGAGCTGGGCCAAGCCTGGTGGTCTGTCACCTGAACCGAGAGCTGGAGACCATTGAGCACGGGGCGCCGAAAACCCCCTTCATGCGCTTTGGCGATCGTGTGCGGATCGAGATGTTCGACGCCGACGGCAAGTCGATCTTCGGCGCCATCGACCAGCGGGTCGAGCCGTACAAACCGCG
Source organism: uncultured bacterium (assembly GCA_965603635.1). Lineage (GTDB taxonomy): Bacteria > Pseudomonadota > Alphaproteobacteria > UBA8366 > JADFVY01 > JADFVY01. Next base: position 11,855 of record CBFDDT010000004.1, read on the forward strand.
CTGAGCGGTCCGCGGTCGCCTCACAGCCCCCTGATCCAACGCGGCCTGAGCGGCTGCAGGCCGGCGCGCGCGGCAGCAACGATGGCAACCAGGGCGTCCCGGTCCCTGGGCAGATTACCGGCCAACGGCAGGCAGTTCGATGCGTGGTTGGAGCGGAAGATCACCGGATGCGGCGGGTTCATCAGGCTCAACAGCCGTTCCTGCTCGGCGAGAATTCCCGCATCGTCCTGGAATTCGAAGCCGGGTTCCTGGCGCTCCATGAAGCGGGCATAAACCGCCGGGTCCAGGTCGAGCTGCAGGGTCGACAGATAAGTCGGCGGCGACTGGTTCACCAGTTCCGCCGTGCCGGCGATATGGTCCTCCCAGTCCGCCTTGCCGCCCAGCCCCAGGATCACCGTGGCCGAGACCTTTAGCCCGGCCTCGCGGGCGCGGGCCAGGGCCTTGGCGTGACTGGCCAGCGAGGCGCCCTTCATGATGCGTTTCAGCACCGATGTGGCGCCGGATTCGATGCCCATATAGACGAGGTTGAGCTTGCGCTCGCGCAAGCCCGCCAGATCCTCGATGCTCTTTTCGTTCAGGTTCTTCGGCGTGGCGTAGGCCGACACGCGCGCCAGGTTCGGCAGCCGCGCCGCCAGATAATCCAGTATCTCGAACAGATGGTCCGTCGGCAGGGTCAGCGCATCGCCATCGGCCAGGAACACCCGGTGCGCATTCGGCCAATCCCGCGCGCCCGCGTCGATATCTGCGAACACCTCGTCCAGCGGCCGGGCGCGATATTGTTTCGTTACATACATCGAACAGAATGTGCAGTGATTGAAGGAACAACCGATCGTCGCCTGGACAATCAAATTGTTCCCCTCGCTGGGCGGTCGGTAAAGCGGCATGTCGTAGAAGATGGTCATGGGGGCTATCTTACTTCCCGAACAGTTGTTCGGCCATGACCCTGGCGGCCAGGTCCGTGCCTTTGGCGTTCCAGTGGGTGTCGTAGGGAAAGAACAGGCCCTCGTCCTTGTGCGCCTGGAAGGGCGTCACGAGGTCCACCGCTTCCACCCCCTCGGCCCGCAGCCGGGCGATCAATGTGGGAATGAAATTTCGCGTGTAGTCGTCCACATCCGCGGCATATAGCGTCTGTTTCGCGGGCACGGGCAGGAAGACGTAGCGCAGGCCCCGCGCCTCCATGCCGCGGCTCCGCGCGACGATCAGGGCGATGGTTTCGTCCAGTTCCTCCGGGCGCATGCGGTGGCGTTTGAACCGGTAAGGTTCCTCGCCACCATTCCGCCATGTCTTGAAGTCGCCGGCCAGCCGTTTGGCGGTTTTCAACAGGATCAGCGGCAATGAATAACGCTGGGGCGGGATGGCGCCCGCGGCCTGCGGCATGGTCAGATTCTTGCGGGCGATCGGCTGGTAGGCCACCTCGCTCGGCAGGCCACGCTTTTTCAATATTCGCGGATAAACATTGCGCTCGGTCGATGAATCGATGATGACCTCGACCCCGGCCAGCGCGGGATGCGCCAGGACGTTGGACAGCGAGCTCCGTCCCCCGTTGAACACCGGCGCTTCCATGATCTCCGCCAGCCGCCAGGGCAGGGTCTCCCCGTCGCTCAGCCCGGCCCCGAAAATAGTCGAGTCGCCATAGACCAGCACGGGGTAACTTTCGGCCTCGGCGGCGCGGGTTCGGAAGCCATCGGCGTCGGTGGTGACGGTCGTGACGTGTCCGTATTGATAATAGAGGAAATTGCTCCGGGTCTGGCCCTGGTATTCCTTGGCCTCCCAGCGCATGGGTGCGCCCTCGACGCGGTAGGCGATATCGCCGAAATACTCCCAGGGTCCGTAATAGAAGCTTTGCGGCGAATAGAGGAAAGCCAGCAACGACCCCACATGCAGGGCGCCGAAGCCCAGCGTGACGGTCAGGAAGATTTTCAGGTAGGAGGTGCTGTTCATATCAGAACTGGTAATAAAGGAATTCGCTGAACCGCACGAGATGGAACAGCGCCAGCACCGCCATCGCGCTGGCCGCCAGCGCCCAGGTCCAGCTTGGCCGCCACAGCATCCATTGCCGGCGCCATTCTGGAACTTCGCCCGGATAGGTCTCCAGCGCCGCCCCGAAGCGTGACATCAGTTGCTGTGTCGTCGGCAGCAGGAACACGATCAGTAGCATCCCGATGATTTTCTTGGCCTGCTTCAACCCATCAAAATAGGCGGGGCGCCCGACCTCCACGCCCATGGCGGTGACCAGATCCACGCTCCAGGCCTCGCGCAGTAAATTGCCGGGCGGGACGATCGCACCGTTGGCCCCGCTCATGCCGGCCAGCACGGCCAGCGCGCCGTCAAAACTGGTAGCCCTGAAGAACACCCAGGCGACGACCACGGCCAGAAAAGTAATCGTAACGGCGAGCGCGCGGCTCCACCAACGTGGCGGGCCAGTCCAACCCAACCGTTCGCGCAGCGCCTGCCAGGCATGGTTCACACCCAGATAGGCGCCGTGCAGCGCGCCCCACATCACGAAGGTCCAGGCCGCCCCGTGCCACAACCCGCCCAGCACCATGGTGATCATCAAATTGACGTAGCGCCGCACCGTGCCGCGCCGGCTGCCGCCCAGCGGGATGTATAGATAATCGCGCAGGAACCGCGATAGCGTCATATGCCAGCGCCGCCAGAACTCCATGATGTTCGCCGCCTTGTAGGGCGCGTTGAAATTCAGCGGTAGCTTGATGCCGAACATACGGGCGATGCCGATCGCCATGTCCGAATAACCGGAAAAATCGAAATAGAGCTGTAGCGTATAGGACAGCGCCGCGCCCCAGGCCTCGAAGAAGGTCAGGATTTCGCCCCGGTCGGCGGCGGCGAAGGCGGGACTTACATATTGCGCGATCTCGTCGGCCAGCATCACTTTCTTGAACAGGCCGATGGTGAAGATGGTGAGGCCCACCGCCAGGTCTTCCCTGTTCAGCCGGAAGATTTTATCCTCGGCGAACTGCGGCAGCATTTCCTTGTGGTGCACGATCGGCCCGGCGATGAGCTGTGGGAAGAAGGTTACGAACAGACAGTAATGCAGGAAGCTGTATTCCCGCGTCTCGCCCCGATAGGCATCGACCAGGAAGGCGATCTGCTGAAAGGTGAAGAAGGATATGGCCAGCGGCAGAATGATCGTCTCCATGTGATAGGACGCGCCGGTCAGCGCATTCACATTATCGACGAAGAAGTTGGCGTACTTGTAATAGCCCAGCAGCGCCAGATTGACCGCAACGCCCAGCCCCAGATGCCAGCGCACGGGCGCGCGGCGCTCGCCGCCCAGCGTCACGCCCATGCCGTAATTGAACAGGATCGAGAACAGGATCAGGCCGAGATAGGCCGGGTTCCACCAGCCGTAGAACAACAGCGACATGGCCACCAGCCAGGCGATGGCCACGCGATGATGCCCGCGCCCGCCGATCAGGAAGAACCCGATCACTGCGGCCGGCAACAGCCCGAAAATGAAAACATAGGAATTGAAAAGCATCCCGCCCCGCCAGCGATTTCCGCACAGGTCATAGCCGATGGGCGGTTAAATGTCAGTTTAGATTTTCGCCTTGAGGCCAAAGAAATCCGCCCCTCCAGCAGAACCGGAGGGGCGGATTTCGTAGTCAGTAAGATATAGGGCCGTTTACGATCCCGCGTTTTCCGCATAGCGTTTCAGCAGGTCCGTGGCAAAAGCCTCGCCCATGCTTTTGTGCAATCCGGGCGCCGCCCCTGGGTTTACACCGCCGGCGGCCATCGCCGCGCTGGCCTCGGTCGCGTTCACGACGGTGCCCGACTCCCAGACCGGATTGCCGTCGCGATCATAGAGCTTGAAGATACCCCGGCCGCGCGCTTTGGCCTGGCCGGTGCCCAGCGCACCCGTATAAAGGTAATATTCCATCTCGTTGGCGTCGAGCATCATGATGCCGTCCACGCCCAACGCGGCGGCCGCCCTGGCCGCATATTCGTTGGTTTTGCCGTCCATCTCCAATCGGATCACCGCCGTGCCTTCGAGCCCGGTCTTCCGGTCTTTGATGGACTGGTCGTAGGCCGGTGCCAGCGCCTTGATTTGGGCGTGCGTGACCACCGTGCTGCGCGACATGATTTCCCAGCGGCCGGCGGTGGACATCTTCTCGATGAAGCCATCCGTGACGTCACGCGCGACGTCCTGGCCGTTGCCGAGATTTTCCTCGCCCTTGGCCAGTTTCGTGGTGGCGCCGACCAGCGCGGTAAGACCGCCCAGACCGCCACTGCTTTCCTCTTCCGTCACGAACGCCGGCACCGCGAACGATACCACCGCGACAGTTTTGATGGCGTTGACCTTAGCCGGATCGGCGCTGAATTCCGAAGAAGAACAGGCGCTAACAGCGAGAAGCGCCACCACCATTATGGTTGCACGCATAAGTTTCAAACGAAATGACATAGTATACCTCTTTGTCCATTTATATTTTAGCCCGCAATTATTTTCTACTGAGGGCGCGGCGGCGAATATAGATGCGTACAAATGAACAAAATGTTACCAAACAGGAGGATTTACCTGTCCGCGAACAAGTATTCTGGGTTAAAATTTCGTCAATGGCGGAATCATGCCAAAGCTCGCTGATAAAAGGCGCCGGTGACCGCCCGACTACAAGCCGAACATCTCTTCCAACTCGGCGATCCGGCTGGCATAGCGGCGTTCCAGATAGGCGCCCCAGGTGGGCTCGCGTTCGATCTCCAGACGCATCTGTTCCCGCCATGCGTCGCGGTCCTCTTCCGAAGCGAACTGAAAATGGCCGGGAATCTCCTTGGGTATCCCTCGGCGGGTATCGGCGTGGACCCGCAGAAAGGCGCGATAATCCCGCACGACCGTCCGCCCCAGGGCGGCAACCGTCTCGGGCGCGACCGCATAGTGCTCGCTCTCACCGAACCCCACGTCGTTGGCAAGCAGCGAATAGAGTTCCTCCAACGCATGATCCCAGGCTTCCGGACTGCGGGTATGGTCCGGAACCTGCATTATTGCGCCATCCGCTGGCGAATGTTCGTGCAGAGTTGCATGCAGCGCCGGCACGAAAATCGTCTGGACCTTGTGTCGCACCCTGTCGTCCAGCGGCGGCTTCAGATAGATCACCAGGGGCAGATGGACGACACCGCCGGCATCGCTCTTCAAAATCCCGCCGGGTCGCCTCCAGTTCAGCGACGCGGCAAAATGGACGTGGTTGCCCTCATGGACAAAAGCGACCCAGGCCTCCGCCGGCGCGTCGTCCGGCCCGACCACCCGGAACGACCAGGGCATGACCACGCCGACCGACGATGCCAGCAGCACCGTCGCCAGCAACAGAAGAATACCAGCCATTATGCGAACGAAACGCTTCATCGAGATCACCCGCCTGTTCATCCGGGACTCCGCCCGGATGTCTGATTATGCCCGACAGGTCGGTACAATGGGTTAACGCTTCACAAGCAGTTCAGATGCGCCAGGCCGTCGACTCTGATACGTTGGGATGTTCACCCCAACGGGAGGTCAGAATGCGTGAAGTCGGCTCGCCCTTATTTCTCACCGCCGCCATCATGGCGGCCTCACTGCTGCCGGCCAAACCGGCGCTGGCAGACCGGATCGACGGCAACTGGTGCTATACGGACGGACGCCATCTATCGATCGACGGTCCGGCAATCATCACCCCAGGCGGCACGAGCATGACCGGCGAATACGACCGCCACGGCTTCCGCTATGTCGTGCCCGAGGGCGAGGCGGACGCGGGCGCCCAGGTCGGTATGATCCAGTTCGACGATTATACCATCCAGGTGACGACCACGCAGCCCGGCGGGGCGAGGCGGACGGAGACCTGGAAACCCTGCGATCTGACCACCTGATACCAGGGCTCGTTGATAATGCCCCATCGCCTGCATCGACTTGCCCGTGGGGCTGTGCCAGAATACGGTTTCAGGCAGGGCCGTCCGAGCCCCGTTGGGGATGCGTACAGGAAGGGCAACCCATGGACGAGACCATCCACTATAAAGCCGCCGAAATGGCCTTCAATCCATATGGCAACCCGCCCGGCGACGTCATCTGGCTGCCCGAGAACACGCCGCTGCGCTATGAGGGCGACCGGGCCAAGGTGTTCTACGCCCTGCATCCGGTGGACTGGCACCAGCGGGCCGGGCTGTAACGCGCATGACCGCACAGTTCCCCGACCTCTTCTCGCCGATCCGCATCGGCGGCGTTGAAATCCGCAACCGTATCCTGTCGACCGGCCACGATACCGCGCTGTCGCATGACGGGCTGGTAAGCGACCGGTTGATTGCCTATCAGCGGGCGCGCGCCGCCGGTGGCGCCGGGTTGATCGTCGTCCAGGTTTCCGGCATTCACGAGACCGCGCGCTATACCTCGCACCTGCTGATGGCAACCAGTGACGATTGCATCCCCGGCTATCGCGCGCTGGCCGAGGCGGTGCACGAACATGGCGCCCGCATCTTCGGCCAGCTGTTCCATCCGGGCCGCGAGATTATGGAGGGACAGGACGGATCGATCCCGGCGGCCTACGCCCCGTCGGCGGTGCCGAACGAGCGTTTCCATGTCATGCCGGTGCCGCTGTCGAAGACGATGATCGACGAAATCGTCGCCGGCTACGGCGCCGGTGCGCGGCGCATGAAGGCGGCCGGCTTCGACGGCTGCGAGATCGTTGCCTCGCACGGCTATCTGCCGTCGCAATTCCTGAACCCCCGCGTCAACCTGCGCGAAGACGAGTATGGCGGACCGCCGGAAAACCGCCTGCGTTTCCTGCGCGAGATCGTCGCCGCCGTGCGCGCCGAGGCGGGACCGGATTTCGTAACCGGCCTGCGCATCTGCGGCGAGGAATACGGCGCCGGCGCGCTGGAGCCGGGCGAGGTTATCGATCATTGCCGCATGCTGGACGGCGACGCCGGCGGGTTCGACTATTACAACGTGGTCGCCGGCAGTTCGGCGTCGCATCATGGCGCCATCCATATAGTGCCGCCGATGACGGTCGATACAGCCTATGTGGCGCCCTTCGCGGCGGCGATGAAGGCGGCGGTGGGCAAGCCGGTGCTGGTGGCCGGGCGGATCAACCAGCCGCAGATCGCCCAGCAGGTTATCGCTTCGGGCCAGGCCGACATGTGCGGCATGACGCGCGCCCTGATCTGCGATCCCGAAATGCCCGCCAAGGCAATGGCCGGGCGGGCCGACGACGTGCGCGCCTGCATCGGCTGCAATCAGGCCTGCATCGGCCATTTTCACCGCGGCTATTCGATTTCCTGCATCCAGCATCCCGAAACCGGGCGCGAGCTGACGCTGGGCCGCCGCGAACCCGCCGCCCCGCCGCGCCACGTCCTGGTCGCTGGCGGCGGCCCGGGCGGCATGAAGGCCGCCGCGGTGCTGGCCGAACGCGGCCACAAGGTTACCCTGTGCGAGGCCGGACCACAGCTTGGCGGCCAGGTGCTGCTGGCGCAACTGATCCCGGGGCGCGCCGAGTTCGGCGGGCTGGTCACCAACCTGACACGCGAGATGGAGCTGGCCGGCGTGGAGGTTCGCCGCAATACCCCTGTCGACCGCGCGCTGGTTGACAGCCTGGCGCCCGACGCTGTGGTCGTCGCCACCGGCGGCAAGCCCTACTGGCCGGATTTCGAGCGCGGCGACGACGTCCATGCGGTCGACGCCTGGCAAGTGCTGCGCGGCGAGGCCAATGTCGGCGCCTCGGTGGTGATCGCCGACTGGCGCTGCGACTGGATCGGCATCGGCCTGGCCGAGAAGCTTGCGCGCGGCGGCTGCCGGGTGCGGCTGTGCGTCGCCGGCACCGTGGCGGGAGAGTCGATCCCGTTCTATGTGCGCGACGATTCAGCCGGTAAGCTGCATGCTCTTGGCGTCGAGGTCATCACTTATGCGCGTCTGTTCGGCGCCGATGGCGACAGCGTCTACATGCAGCATATCAGCTCCGGCGAGCCGATCGTTTTCGACGGCGTCGATACGCTGGTACTGTCCCAGGGACATGCCCGCGACACCGCGCTGGCGGACGCGCTGGACGGTTATCCCGGCGAGGTCCATATCATCGGCGACGCGCTGACCCCGCGCACCGCCGAGGAAGCCGTATTGGAAGGCCTGAAAGTCGGCGCCACGCTCTAACTGGACGCGCCGGCAAGGTCCGCCAGCGTCGCGACCTCTTCCACCTCGCGATGGTCCATGATGAAGCGGGGGCTGTCGTCCATAAAAAAGTGAGTGTGCAGCATCAGCGAGTCGGCGTCGGCCAGCACCAGCCCATAGGCCGGCGGCTCGTGATTGCCGGGGCTCAACACGCGTTCTTCGAACTGCAATTCGGCCTGGTGCACGGTCGACGGCAGGGTGGAGACCGGAATGCCGCGCCACGAACCCGAAATCACCCGGTGGGCATGGTCAAAGAAGATATGCCGCACCCACCCATGCGCGGTCAACCGCGGCGCCAGCGCCTCGCCATTCATCATCCTGATGCTGTCCAGCGGCGGCAGGCCGATATCGAAGGGCGGGTGGTGGACGAAAATCAGCAGGTCGCCGGGCGTCCGGCGCAGATCGGTCTTTTCGCAGCTGGCGATGACGAGGCCGAAATGTTTATGGGACTCGGGCAGCGGGCTGTCGGCGGAAAAACCCGCGCCGCCGTTTCCGTAATTGCGGCGGCGTTTCATCGCGGTTTCCTCTTGTGAGTTGCAGGCTTGGCGCAGCGTGCGGACATATTTGAATATTAATAATTAAAATAAATAAACACCACCAATAAGACATAGTTAATTTATAGTAAATATCGAAAATAAGAACGAAAATTGTTTCGATACGGCGTGCGAGTCGGGAGTATTTATTGTATTTTATTTGTAGTTAGATAATTATATGAATACAAAAAATTATGTATGGGGGTTGCATATGGCTAACCATATACGCATTGGATCAATTCAGAACAGGTCGGATTATTTTGGGGGCCGGCCGTGTTTCGCCGCCGGCCTTGGCGCGTGGCGGATGACCGTGCTTGCGATTACCCTGGTTACCCTGATTCCGTTGGCGGCCGGACCGGCGCAAGCCGGGGAAACATTCGTTGATTTCGAAAAATACACCGGGCCAAGAGACTTCACAAACAATTCCCAGATCATAACCGCCGGACCGGCGAAATTCTCCGGCGGGCAGGTGCTGACCAATGCGAGGCGGATATATGCGCCCAGAAATATAAGCGTCAACGCGACCAGCGTATACGCGGCCAGGAACCCGACTGCGGTTACAATCGAATTCGACGAGCCAGCCTCCGAAATCAGCATGCAGGTCATGAACCGCCGCACGGATGCCGTCATAGAGTTCACAGCCGACTTCACAGACGGTTCGACGGCCGTTTACAGGATCTCCGTGAGTGCCTATTTCAGATCGGGTTCCGTCAGGCATGTGACACTGCCGTTCTCCGATGTCCGCAAAATCACCGTGAAGGCGCCCTGGCATCGCTTTGCTTTCTTCAGACGATGGAATTTCGCCATCGACGGTGTCGGCTTTACGACCGGTAGCGGCGAATATGCGGTCAGTTTCAGCGCCTTTGTGCCGCACAACAGCGTCCCGGGCGGGCCGACCGCGTTCTGTGTTTCCAGTGCTGAAAACTGGCTGCCGCCCGGCCTGGCGCGGACCGGCCGGTTGCCGGCAAACAACGCCCGCTGGGCTCGCGATGGCGGCTTCACGCCGGCCAAACGCCGGCTGCGCGGTCTCGGCGGCGGCGGCGAGACGAACAGCGGGCCTACGGACAATCGGCGGACACTCTATTTTGCCGGCGACGATCGTGCGTTCGAGGCGCTGGCGCCGACCTTCCGGCTGCGCCAGCTGGTGACGGCAATACCCGATGCAACCCTTGACCCTGACGGGATTGAGGACGGCAGCGTGCAAAACCTGGCGGGAGAGATGCGGGCCTACGCCGCGGACGCCATGGTCGACGGGACCATCGATTCGGCCGACGACGACGGAATCGCCAACGACTGCAAGCTGTTCCACCAAGCGCATCTGGCGGAAACCGATCTCATGGACGTCACGGTCACGCGGACCGGCCCGAAAATACTCCAAATCCGGTTTTCCGGCACGCTTGACAGCCCCATGGTGGGGCCGGCGCAGGTTCTGGGCGCGATCGACTGGGATTTCACGCTTACTCTAGACACCTCCACCGAGCCGGGGGTGTGGGCCCTGTCCGGGGCGCATGACGGTTTCCCCGCTTACGAGATCTATATCAACGGCGCGGCCGTCTACCAATACGACCCAGGTGCGCCGCCCTACGAATTCGCCAAGGACATGCGGAAGCTTTTGCCGCCACTCGATGTTGCGGTGACCACGGTTTCGGGAGACTTGCCATGAAAATCATCGGCGACGGACATAAGGGGAAATTCGGCTATGCAATCCTGGCCGCGTTGATCAGCCTGGGCGTCGCCGCCAGCGGCGGGAACGCGAAGCCGGCGCCCAACGGCAACGCGCCCGCCAACAACGGGAATCCGTTCGATCTGGCGGCGTTGCTGGAGGAAATCAGCTTGGTGCCGGAGGCCGACCACAGCCGCGCCGCGGACGCCTTCGTCATTGCCGTCCTCGGGTCGAGCATGAGCGCGGTGATCGACGCCGCGGGCCCCGCGCTCGGCGATTCCCGTGAGGAACAGCGCTACTATGCTCTGATCGGTCTCGGTGCGGCGGGGCTGGCCTCGACCGAAAACAGTGAGGAACTGTCGGGCGTCGCGCTGGCGCTGGTGAACGGCCTTTCCGACCAGGACGCGTCGGTGCGTGAGGCCGCGGCCGCGGCACTGGCCGCAATTCAGCCCTCCCCGCCCGACTGGGCGGCCGGCCCGCTGATAGATCTGCTCGACGATCCGGAACCGCGCGTGGCGTCGGCCGCGATGCGGGCGCTGGAGCGCCTGTCAGCCAACTATGTCGGACTCGGTGCGGTCTACGGGATGCTGGACCGCGATGGTCCGGCCAACCGTAGCCGTGCGGTCCGGGTTATCAGCGCGCAGGGCGCCGGAATCGGCGATATACAACCGGTCTGGGCGCTTGTCGAGACGCTGGACGATCCGGTCACCGGTGTGCGCTGGCAGGCCGCGACGGCGCTGGGCGACCTTGGACGCGAGGGTATCATCGGTTTGCGGGGCCTTCACGCGGTCAGCCGCGACAGGAACGAAGCACCGGCGGTCCGCCGCGCCGCCAAAACCGCGATCAACACCATCCTTGACTAGAGTAATATCCGAGCAGAGCGGACCGGACCGAATCGGTTCAATCCGCTCGGACAAAATTTCTCTAGAAAACGGCCGATTGGCTGGGTTGCAGTTCATTCCGGCCAGCCCGATTTCCCACAATACCCCCTCTGTAACCTGCGGAAAACCACTGGGCACGTGATTGTTCCCTTTCACAAGTGCCCGGTAAACCACGCCAAACTTGAAACGCTCTAGTACCACTTATCCGGCATCGAATTTTTCTTACGGGTCACGTAGTCGCGCAGCGCCTCGTCGATTCCCTCGTCCAGCGGCGGGGTCTCGTATTCGGCCAGCACCTTCTTCCAGGCCGCGCTCGCGCGAGTTCGGGCGTCGCGCGATCCCTGCTCTTCCCATTGCTCGAAGGGTGTGTTGTCGCTGAGCGACGGCTCGAAGAAAGCGGTCTCGTAGTTGGCCATGGTATGGGCGCAGTCGAAAAAATGCTTGCCGGGTCCGTTCTCGCGAAAGGCGTCCATGGCCAGAGCGTTATCGTCCAGCGCCAGGCCGCCCATGAAGACATGCATCATGCCCAGATGTTCGGAATCCAGCATGAATTTCTCGTAATCCATGACCAGCGCGCCCTCCATCCACCCCGCGCCATGCAGGATGAAGTTCGCCCCGCACAGTACGGCCGGCATCAACGCATCCGCGCTTTCCTGACCGGCCTGGTAATCGGGGATCTTCGATGCGGTCAGCGCCCCGCCGCAACGCAATGGCACGCCCAGTCGCCGCGCGAGTTGCCCCACGGCCAGATTGGCCAGCGACGGTTCCGGCATGCCGAAGGTAGGCGCGCCGCTCTTCAGCGACATGGAGCTTAGAAAATTACCGTAGACCACCGGCGCGCCGGGGCGCACAAGCTGGGTCAGCGCCACGCCGACCATGGCCTCGGCATGGGCCTGGGCGATGGCGCCCGCCGTTGTCACCGGCCCCATGGCGCCGCCCAGGATGAAGGGCACCACAACCGCGCACTGGTTGGCCGAGGCGTAAGCGCGCAAGGCGGCGGTCATGGTCAGGTCGCAGGTCAGCGGTGAGTTCATGTTGATGTTGCCCATGATCACGCAGTTTTCGTCTACGAAATCCGCGCCGAACAGGATACGGCACATCTCGATCGAATCCGCGGCGCGCTCGCCCGTGGTCACCGAGCCCATAAAGCCTTTGTCGGACCAGCGCATATGGGCGTAGGTCATGTCCAGATGCCGCTTGTTCACGGGGATGTCCACGGGCTCGCAAATGGTGCCGCCGGAATGATGCAACCAGGGCGAGGCCCAGGCCAGTTTCACGAAATTCTCGAAATCAGCCATCGTGCCGTAGCGCCGGCCGCCTTCCATGTCCTGCACGAAGGGCGAACCGTAGGCCGGCGAAAAAACCGTATGGGAATGGCCGATCTTTACGTTGCGGGCGGGGTTGCGGGCATGCTGGGTAAAACAGGAGGGCGCGGTGGCGCGGATGATCGCCGGCAGCATGCCGCGCGGGAAGCGCACGCGTTCGCCCTGGACGTCGGCGCCCGCATCGCGAAACAGGCGCTGGGCCTCCTCATCCTCGCGAACCTCGAAGCCGACTTCCTGGAGGATGGTCTCGGCGTTCTCCTCCAGTTTGGCGAGCCCCTCCTCGCCGAGCAGTTCAAAGGTGGGGATGTTTCGCGTGATGTAGGCGGGCGCCGCGTGCACCATGCTGGCGGCGCGTTTCGCCTTTCGCCCGGCCCGGCCCCTTGTCGGCGCCTTGGCCTGATCTTGAATATCCTGCATATCCAGCCTCCCGCTTAAATCGACGAATACAACGATACATGAAACCGGGCGCTGTCCCGCCGCGCCCGCGACGCGAATTATCGGTAGCGAGACATGCGAATTCGGGCTGGACAGCAAAAATCTTTGTTTTCTATAACCACAACCCATTGCCAAGGCGCATTTCACGAGTATGTTCTAGTTCGGAAGGGTAACCGACATGGTTGCTCGGAGAATCTTCCCCCCGGCGGCCGGTTCGGCCAGCGGGCGGTTGCGGTGAAATAGCCGCAAGGACAAGCGGCGCGGGGAACGTCGCATCATGAGACATCCATTTTGCCAAAGAGGGGCGATAATATGAGTGCCATACTTACAAATCTGAGAAATACCGTGATTGCCGGCTTCGTCCTGGCAGCCGGCCTGTTTATGCTTTACTGGGGAGTGGAGGGATACAGCTCTACAGAATACAGCGTCTTCTTCTTTCGCTGGCTGCATGTGCTTTCGGGCGTGATGTGGATCGGCCTGCTGTGGTATTTCAACTTCGTGCAGATCCCGAACATGCCGAAGATTCCCGACGAGCAGAAGCCGGCGATCGGTAAGGTGATCGCGCCAGCCGCTCTGTGGTGGTTCCGCTGGGGCGCGATGGCGACCATCGTCACCGGCCTGATCGTCGCCATGATGAACGGCTATCTGATCGACGCGCTGACCATCGGCCTGATGGACGGCGTCGCCAAGCACACCATGATCGGCCTCGGCATGTGGATGGGCATCATCATGTGGGCCAACGTCTGGTTCGTGATCTGGCCGAACCAGAAAATCGCGCTGGGCATGGTGGAAGCAACCGCGGAAGCGAAAGCCGCCGCCGGACGCACGGCCATGCTGTTCTCGCGCACCAACACGCTACTGTCGATCCCGATGCTGTTTGCCATGGTATCGGCGCAGAATCTGTACTGATCGGCCATTCGATATTATGAACCGGGCGGGGTGCATCGCGCATCCCGCCCTTTTCATGCCTGTCAGGCGCCCGTGTCCGCGGTGAGGCCCGCCGCTTCCACACCGGCGACCGCGCAAATTTCGTCATTTTCACCGGTGTCGCCGGTGATACCGACCGCGCCGATTATCCGGCCGTCCGCATTCTTGATCAGCACCCCGCCCGGCGAGGGCACCATGCGGCCGCCGGACATCGTCGCCAGCGCGTTGACGAAGCCCGGCGTGGTTTCCGACCGGCCGGTTATCACGCGGCCACCGGCGCCGAAACCCAGGCAACCCCACGCCTTGCCCATCGCGACATCAGGCCGGATCAGGCTGGCGCCATCCTCGCGCTTCATCGCCTTCATGGTGCCGCTGTCGTCAAGTACGACGACGGTCAGCGGCATGAATCCCATTTCATGCCCCTTGGCGATGGCGGCATCCACGATTTTCGAAGCGGTTTCCAAATCGATGCTGTGTAGAAACACCTGCGTCTCCCTTGTATTGCCTTGCTGCTTGTTCGGTACCTTCCAGGTCGCAACAATAGGCGAATCCTGCTCTTGATCAACGGTTTCCGAGATTTATACGGCCGATGATGGTATTAGGATGCGATGAGCGAACAGACAAATATAAACTCGTCTTCGACATCCAAAGAGAAGCAGCGGTTCCGCGGTTTGCGTTTGTCGCAGAAGATTACCCTGCTTGTTGTCCTGGTGGCGCTGTTATCGGGCAGCGTCGTCGCCGTCGCGGATTACCGGCTGGCCGCCGGGGAATTACGCCAATCGGTCGAGGAAAAGCTGTTGGCCCTTCTCGAGGCGCGCCGCGCGGCGATCATCGACTACCTGGCTTCGATCAGGCGCGACTTGCGAATACAGGCGGGCAATCCCGTTGTGCTCGACGCATTTCGGGAACTGGCAACCGGTTGGCGAGGCCTCGGCAACGGGGCGGCGCCGCAACTGTACGATATCTACGTCGTCGAAAATCCTTTTCCGCCGGCCAACCGCAAACAACTGGATAGCCCGGGCGACGGGTCGCCATACAGTTTGGCGCACGAACGTTATCATCCGCTGCTGCGCGATTTCGCCGAGCAGTACGGCTACCGCGACCTGCTACTCGTCGATATCCAAGGCACGGTTATTTACTCGGTGATGAAACAGCAGGATTTCACGATCAACTTGTCTGTCGAGACCGATATCAGCGGTGGCCTGGGCATGGCCTTTCGCGGGATTATCGATAATCCGTCGCCGATGGCCGAGATATTCGTGGATTTCAATACCTACCTTGGGATGGGCGGCCGACCCACCGGATTCGTCGCCATGCCGCTTAACGGCGAGGGAGGTCAACGGCTCGGCGTGCTGGTTTTCGAAATGCCGGTGCACCGAATCAACCGGGTCATGAATGTCGCCGCCGGCATGGGCGAGACGGGAGAAACCTTCATCGCCGGGCAGGATCTTTTGGTTCGTACCGATTCCCGCTTCTCGACGCACTCGACGATCCTCGATCGCAGGGTCGATTCGGGGCCCGTGAAGGCCGCGCTCGATGGAGAGTCCGGCGTTATGATCAGCGTTGAGACCGATAAAGCCGGCAAAAAATCCGAAAAACTGTCTGCCTTTGCGCCGCTGGATTTTCTGGACGCCCGCTGGGCGATCATCGCGCAGGCCGATTTGCGGGAAATCCTCGCGCCGATCACGCGCATGCGCGACCGCGCGCTTGTCAGCGGTCTGTTGCTCGCCCTTCTGGTTGCCGGTCTGGGTTATGCGGTAGTGCGGTACACGGTCGTAACGCCGATTTCCGGGATTGCCCATGCGGTGCAGCGATTGACCCGTGGCGAAACCGGCCAGCCGGTACCCTCCGTCGATAGGGGGGACGAGATAGGCGATATTGCCCGCGCTTTAGTTTTGTACAAGAAAAGCCTGGAAGAACACGACCTGTTGGCCGCGAAACGTGGCGAGGCAACACAGGCCGAGGCAGTGCGCCATAGTCTGGCCGAGGCCATCGAGGCGCTGTCCGACGGTTTCATCATGCTCGACCCCGAAGACCGGGTGGTTCTGGTCAATTCGAAATACAGGGAAATCTACCATCAGTCGGCGCATCTGCTGACGCCGGGGGCCGATTTCGGGGTGTTTTTAAGGCATCATGTTGAACTTGGAGAGATTGTCGAGGCTCAAGGGCGGGTTGAGGAATTCCTCGAATACCGGGTTAATGAAATGCAGCCCGGAGAGGTCGTGGAATCACGGCTGGCCAGTGGGCGCTGGCTGAAAATTACGGACTTCCGAATGGAGGACGGAGGTATCGCTTCCGTTTGTTCGGACATCACCGACCTTAAACGCCGTGAACTGGCGCTGGTGGAAAGCGAGGAACGATACAGGCTGCTGGTCGATACGCTACCGGATGGTGTTTTGCTGCATGACTCCGAGCGGATATTGTTCCTGAACCCGATTGGGCGCAAAATCCTAGGGATAGGCGAGGACGAACAGGTCGAAAAATACCACTACCGCGATTTCGTGCATGACGAACAAAAGGCCGTGGCCGAGGCGCGCATCGCGGCCATTATCCAGCGCGGCGAAGACAATCCATTGGCCGAGCGGCGAATACACACTCGTGACGGGCGCGATCTGTATATCGAGATTGCCGCCGTTCCGTTACGGCGCGGGCGCGAGAGATTGGCGCTGGGTGTCTTTCGCGACCTGACCGAGACTAAACAAGCGCAGGCCCAGATCGAACGCCAGCGAGAGGCGCTGCACCAGAGCGAGAAGTTGAGCGCCCTGGGGTCTCTTCTGGCCGGCGTGGCGCACGAATTGAATAATCCGCTTTCCATTGTCGTCGCGCAGGCGGTGTTGATGGAAGAGACCAACCGCGATGAAAAAATCATCAAGCGCGCGAAAAATATCCGCTCGGCGGCCGACCGCTGTGCGCGGATCGTCAAAACCTTCCTGTCGATGGCGCGCCAGCAGACGCCGGAACCGGGTTCGGTGGATATAAATGTGCTGGTCGATAACGCCTTGGAACTCATGGGCTATACGCTGCGCACGGCCGGCGTGGAAATTATCGAGAAGCGCGGCGAGGATCTGCCTCTCGTCTGGGGCGATGCGGACCAACTCCACCAGGTCGTGGCGAACCTGCTGGTGAATGCCCAGCAGGCAATGATGGAGACCCCGGAACCCCGGAGCCTGACGATTACCACGGCGTTCGATGCAGGCGCCGACATGGTGACGCTGACCCTCGACGATAGCGGGCCCGGCGTGCCATTGGATATGCGCCCGCGTATATTCGACCCGTTTTTCACCACCAAACCAACCGGGGTCGGGACGGGGATCGGTCTTTCAGTCTGCCACGGCGTCGTTGAATCGCACGGCGGCAGTATAAATGTTACCGATTCGCCCGACGGCGGCGCGAGGTTCGTTATCAAGCTGCCGCCAGCCGGCGCCACGGTCGCGATGGCGGTTGAACCCGAGGCGACGGTGGCCACCGGGGTCAAGGGGCGGCGTATCCTGGTTGTGGATGACGAGCCGGAAGTCGCCGAATCGCTGGCCGAAATACTTGGTCTGGACGGCCACAGCGTCGATCTTGCCGACAGCGGGATAACCGCATTGAAAAGAATTGCCGATACCGACTACGACCTTATCCTGACGGATATGCGAATGCCGAAAATGGATGGGCCGGCCCTGTACAGGGAAATCGAAAAGAACCATCCGCATCTGTGTTCGCGGGTCGCCGTGATAACCGGCGATACGCTGGAAGCCGCGGCCAGCGATTTTCTGAAGAAAACAGGACTGCGCTGGATCGAAAAACCCTTTATTCCCGCCGATTTGAGCAAAGTAATCAAAGAAATGCTGGGTGACGATTAGGGTATTACCCCTCGGCGTCGGGCACGAACATGTAGCCGGCGCCGCGGATGGTTTTCAGAATCTGCGGTTTGGAGGGGTCTTTTTCGATTTTTCGCCTTAACCGCGCGATCCGGACATCGATGCTGCGGTCGAACGGGTCGTTGTTCTGGCTGTGCGACAGATCCAGCAGTTGGTCCCTGTTCAAAACCCGGTTGGCGTTGCCGGCGAAGGTTTGCAGCAGATCGTACTCCATGCTGGTGAGCTGAATTTCCTCGCCATTTTCATCGAACAGTTTGTGCGATGCCGTGTTCAGGATCAGGCGGCCGACCTTCATCTCGTCTTCGCCGGTCTCATTCCCCGGCGCCGGAGAATCCGAGGCGACCCGGCGAAGCACGCTTTTTATCCGGGCCAGCAACTCGCGCAGATCGAAGGGCTTGCCCATATAATCGTCGGCGCCGATTTCCAGCCCGATAATCCTGTCCAGGGTCTGGCCCGCGGCCGTCAGGATGACGATCCCGACGTTGGAATGTTCGCGCAGATACCGGGCGATCGTCAGCCCGTCCTCGCCCGGCATGTTGAGGTCCAGGATCACCAGATCCGGCGGCTTGCCGGCGGCCATGATCGCGCGCAGCGCCTCGCCGCCATCGGCAAGACTGACCTCGAAACCATGCAGTTCGAGATATTCGCCCACCGCCTCGCGGATCTGGGCTTCGTCATCGACGACGGCTATATGGGGCATGTCGGACATCTACGGTCGCTGACCTCAATAATATCAAGCGCAACATTGAAAAGCATTTCTAACGCGAATGCATGGTGAATGCCACGGTAACAATTGTAACAATTTTCGTCTTGGCAGAAATCTTTGCGCAACAGTAGGGGAGTAGAAACGAAATTGCGAACACGGTGATACGACCCTTGGAAGATCGCAGGCTGGGTTCGCATTCGGCAAACGCCGAAGGCGAACAAGTAATGGTTGGGGATACAGCCGCAAGGATTGCAGACGGGGAGGTCTCGGCAGTCCTCATGCGGCAAAGGGGAACCAGGATACGCCATGGGCGCATGGAGAAGAAAATGAGGACTACCATCGTGAAGACAAGCATCGCGGCAGCCATTGTCGCGTTGGGATTTGGGGCATACCCGTCCCAGTCGCCGGCCGGTGAACCCGGTGGCGCCGCCGATACGTTGCAGCGCGCCTGCACCGTGGCGGCGGGGCGTTTCGAGGAAGGGTGGATTTACAGCGACACCGGCGTTCAATGGGGTGAGTTTACGTCCTGTGTCACCGAGAACATTCGCCTGACCTGCCAGGACGATACCTGCAGGGCGACGGGCCTGGTTCGTAACGGACAGAACGTCGTCCTGGTGAAACAGAAGGCGTCCGTTGACCTGGGCATCACTGTAAGGTCCGAACGGGACGCGTTCGATCGGATACTGAGAAACACGGCGATGTACTAGAGCATCATCCGATCAATTGGAATCGCTTATGCGATCCACTTTATCGGATAAAGATGCTCTATCTCCTCAAAATGTAGAGCAATTTTATCCGATCGGATATTGCTCTAGGACTGATTATGCGGCGCTTGCCGGTCTGGTTTTTATGTGGGGGATACTTCAAAGCCGGGCCGGCTGGCTCCGCCGCCAGGCTCCACGGGAATTCAAGGGTGAACGACTAATGTACCGCACTGACGAATATAACGAAAACAACACTTCCGGCATCGCGACCGCCCTTGCGGCCCTCGCCCTGGCCCTGGAAGAAAAAGGCGCCATACGCAAAAGCGACTACAGCGAAGCTCTGCGCCGCCTTTGGGACGAAATGCCGGAAGACGAAGCGGTCGGCGAATCGGGTGCGATTATCGAGAAAGTTCTCGGTGTTCTTGCCGTCACGGACACCCGGGCGCCGGCGGGAAACGGTGTGGGTGAGGCGACGGAAGCCGTGATTCTGCGGGTCGCCTGAATAACCCTTATTTCTTCCGGTCCATACTCTTCTTAGAGCGCCTGGTCGGTACGGCCCCCAACGGGTCGTCCGGCCAGAAATGTTTCGGGTACCGACCTTTCATTTCCGCCTTCACCTGGGCGTAGCTGCCCAGCCAAAACCCGGCCAGGTCGCGGGTGACCTGCAGCGGCCGCCCCGCCGGCGACAGCAAATGAACCAGCACCGGAACCCGGCCGCCCGCAACGGCCGGCGTTTCGGCCTCTCCCAGCATTTCCTGCAGGCGAACACGCAGAACCGGCCCGTCCGCCTCATCGTAATCCAGCGCCAGGCGCGACCCCGTCGGGGCGGTCCAGTGTGTCGGCGCGCCTTCCTCCAGAATCTGGCCCTGCTCCCAGGTCAGCAGGCTGGCGAGCGCCGATTTCAGGTCGGCCTTTTGCAAGGCGTCCCGGCTCGCGACGCCCGACAGGAAGGGCGCCAGCCAATCGGCCAGTCCGTCCATCAGGCAGGCATCCGACACATCCGGCCAGTCGGCGCCGCGATAATCCAGGCCGCGCAGAAACATGATCCGCGCCCGCCATGCCCGCGTGGCGCCGGTCCAGGGCAGGGCGTCCGGCCCCATGCGGCGGATGCCCGCCAGCATCGCCTCCAGCATGGCCTCTGGTGGTGGGTTCCCTAGCGGTGTTTCCTTCAGGGTAATGGCGCCCAATTGCCGCCGCCGCGCCGCAATGACTTTATGTTGCCGGTCGTCCCATTCGACGCGGTCGGTCTGTTCCATGTCTCCTTCGAACAGCGTCTCGATCCGCGCGGCGGCCAACGGCGCCGCCAGATAGATCCGCGCATCCGCCCGCGCCCCGCCCAGATCGGCCACCGCCAGCCAATCCTCGGCCGCCAGCCGGTCACCCTCCGGCAATACCGCGCCGCGCCCGTTGCGCAGCAGATAACGCGCCTCCGCGCCCCGGCGCTTGGCGACCCGGTCGGGATAGGCCAGCGCCAGCAATTCCCCCGCGTCGCCCCCGCCGCCAGAAACCTTCAAGCGGCGGCGCAGGTCCTTCGCGGCCCGGCGTACGCGCTCCAGTGCCCCGCGATGCGCCTTGCCGCCGCTATCGCCATGCAGGGCCGCAAGTCGGCTGCGCAGGTCGCAATCGTCCCGCTCGCCGAGGATGTCCCGTTCCTCCAGCAGGGCGGCGATATCGCAAGCCAATCCGCCATGCCCCGCCGCCTTGCCAGCGACCAGCATATGGGCCAACCGCGGATGCATCGGCAGCCGCCCCATCTCCTTACCCTGGGTGGTGACCCGGCCATCACGATCCAGTGCGCCAAGTTCCCTCAACAGTTCTTGCGCCTGGGCGTACTGGGCCACAGGCGGCGGGTCCGGCCAGCGCAGTTCCGCCGGGTCGGTTACGCCCCAGCGCGCCAGATCAAGCGCCAGCGGCGCCAGGTCGGCCTCCATGATCTCCGGTGTTTCGAACCGGGCCAGCGCCACGGTCTCGGCTTCCGGCCACAGGCGGTAACAGATTCCGGGTTCCAGCCGGCCCGCGCGGCCGCGCCGCTGGTCGGCTCCGGCGCGCGATACCCGGCGCGTTTCCAGCCGCGTCATGCCGCTTTGCGGGTCGAAGCGCGGTTTGCGCCGGTAACCGCCATCGATGACGATGCGGATACCCTCGATGGTCAGGCTGGTCTCGGCGATATCGGTGGCGAGGACCACCTTGCGGATGCCCGGCGGGGCGGGACGTACGGCTGCGTCCTGATCCCTGGCCGGCAGCGCCCCGAACAAGGGCGCGATGCGGATATTCGGGCCGAGATCGGCTTCTTCCAGCAAGGCCTGTACGCGCCTGATTTCGCCCTCGCCGGGCAGGAAGGCCAGGATGCTGCCATCTTCCTCGCGCAACGCGGTCCGGATCGCCGCCGCCATGGCGCGGTCGATGCCACGGGGCTCCGGCCGGCCCAGATGGCGGGTCTCGACGGGGAAAACGCGGCCCTCGCTGGCGATAACCGGGACATCGCCCATCAGCGAGGCCACGGCCGTGCCGTCCAGCGTCGCCGACATCGGCAGAATCCGCAAATCCTCGCGCAAAGCCTCGCGTGCCTCCAGGCAGAGCGCCAGGCCCAGATCGGTATGGATGCCGCGTTCGTGGAACTCGTCGAAGATCACCGCGCCGACGCCGGCCAGTTCCGGATCGTCGATCAGGCGCCGCGTCAGGATACCCTCGGTAATCACCTCGATACGGGTGGCGGGGCCGACCTTGCTTTCCATGCGCACCCGGTAGCCGACGGTCTGGCCGACCTCCTCGCCCAGCAGTTCCGCCATGCGCCGCGCCGCCATGCGCGCCGCCAGCCGCCGGGGCTCCAGCACCAGGACCTTGCCGCCACCCAGCCATTCCTCGCCCAACAGCGCCAGGGGAACCAGCGTCGTCTTCCCCGCCCCGGGCGGCGCCTCGAGGACGGCGCCCGTTCCGCCACGCAACGCATCGCGGAGGCGGGGCAGCGTTTCCTCGACGGGCAGGCCCGTGGCCGGGAACGGTGGCAGTGTGAGTAGCATCGGCATGGCCCTTACAGGAAAACGGAACATTTTCGCCAAGGCCATAGGCCACGGCGGCAAAGTTTAGTATACTTGCCGACAAGCGGTCGAGAACCCAAACTCTACTACGATCGCCAATAGCCGAAACAAATTCGGCAGGATAAAACAGGGAGTTGAGGAATGTGTCAGATTTTCGCCGGACAGGATCCCGACGGGTACCAGCCCGTCACCCGCTCCATTCGTCTTGGTGGGCACTCTACGTCGATTAGGCTCGAGAATTCCTATTGGAGCATTCTGGACGAAGTTGCCGCTGCCCAGGGCATGACGACGCCGCGATTTCTTAGTGTGCTTTACGACGAGGTTCTGGAACTTCATGGCGAGGTCCGCAACTTCGCCTCGTTGCTGCGGGTCTCCTGCACCAGTTTCGTCGAAAACCGGGAACGGACTCTCGCGGCGGCACAGGCGGAGCGACCGGCTCAAAGGCGCGAATCCGCGGTGCGCGGCCTGGAAAACGGGGTCGCCGCCGCCCGCGCCTGAATTGTAGTATTGGACTAACACCACCTGTCCGCCCGGGAAGCGTAATCTTGCCATTGGTTTTGTAATTCAATGAACAAGGGGCGCCGTGATGGCCAAGGCAATTCACACCATGATCCGGGTTCTGGACCTGGATCGCTCCGTCGATTTCTACGACAAGGCCTTCGGCATGAAGGTCGCCGACCGCTTTGATTTCGATGGCTTCGCGCTGGTCTATCTGCGTAACGACGAAAACGATTTTGAAATTGAGCTGACCTGGAACGAAGACCAGGCTGAACCCTATAGCCACGGCGACGGCTATGGGCATGTCGCTGTCTGCGTTGACGACGCCAACGCCGAACATGCGCGGTTCGCGTCCCTCGGGCTCGCACCCAACGACGTCAAGGAATTCAACCGCGAAGGATCGCTGATGGCGCGGTTTTTCTTCGTGCAGGATCCCGACGGCTACAAGATCGAGGTCCTGGAACGGCATGGCCGCTATCAGTAAAAATAAAACTTTAACAGTGGAGGAAACCCCTATGAAACAAACAGATGTGGACCGCAGGCTGTTCCTGCGGGGAAGCGCGGCGATAGCCGCCGGGGCAAGCCTCGGCATGCTGGGGCCATGGGCTGATGCGCTGGCCGCGGCCGCCGATATGAAGGCGCTGAACAAGACCGAGGTAGCGGCAATTCTCGCGGTAGCACGCCGGACCTTTCCCCACGATCAACTGGCGGACAAGTTCTATATGGGCGTGGTCTCCGCGCTGGACGACAAGGCGGCCGGCGATGCCGACACCGCCAAAATGCTTTCCGACGGCGTCGCCAGCATCAACAAGGCCCTGGGCAAGCCCTTCAAGGACGCCAGCGCCGACCAGCAGCTTACACTGCTGAAGGGGATGACCGGCGACGGCTTCTTCCAGGCGGTGCGCGGCACCTCGGTCACCGCGCTCTATAACAACAAGGAACTGTGGCCGCTGTTTGGTTACGAGGGTTCGTCGTTCGAACATGGCGGCTATATCGACCGCGGTTTCGACGATCTTTCCTGGCTGCCCGATCCCCCGGAATCGGCAAGCCCGAAACCAGAATAACGATAGCACCAGGGAGGAACAATCATGGCTAATTACGACAAGAACGACGATTCGGTCGTCGTGATCATCGGCTCCGGCGCGGGCGGTGGAACGCTCGCCAACGAACTTTGCCAGAAGGGCGCCAGCGTCGTCGTTCTGGAAGCAGGCAAGAAACTGTCAACTGACGAATTCGTCAACGACGAATGGCCGGCCTTCAGCCAGACCGCATGGCTGGACAAGCGCACCACGTCGGGAACCTGGCGCGTTGCCAAGGATTTCGCCGGGCTGCCGGCCT
This sequence comes from uncultured bacterium, assembly GCA_965603635.1. Taxonomy (GTDB): domain Bacteria; phylum Pseudomonadota; class Alphaproteobacteria; order UBA8366; family JADFVY01; genus JADFVY01. Next base: position 35,900 of record CBFDDT010000004.1, read on the forward strand.
GGATCTGCAAAACAGTCGGCGGATCGACGGTTCATTGGGCCGGCGCGTCGCTGCGCATCCAGGATCACGAATTCCGCGCACTCACGGAATATGGCGCGGTCAAGGGCGCCAATCTGCTCGACTGGCCGCTCACGTTGAAGGACCTGGAGCCGTACTATGCCAAGGCCGAGGACAAGATGGGCGTAACCCGCACCAACGGCATCCCCGGCCTGCCCGGCAACAATAACTTCAAGGTCATGCATGCCGGGGCGACCAAACTGGGCTACAAGAACGTCCATACCGGCAACATGGCGATCAACAGCCGCGAGCGTGACGGGCGCAGTTCCTGCAAGCAGCTAGGCTTCTGTTTCCAGGGCTGCAAGATGGGCGCGAAATGGTCGACGCTCTATGCCGAGATACCCAAGGCGGAAGCCACGGGCAAGCTGGATTTGCGCCCCGAAAGCCATGTGCTGCAGATCCAGCATGACAAGGCGGGCAAGGCCAACGGCGTGCTCTATGCCGACAAGGACGGCAACCAGCATGTCCAGAAGGCCCGCGTCGTCTGTGTCGCCGGCAACTCCATCGAGACGCCGCGGTTGCTGCTGAACTCGGCCTCGTCCCAGTTTTCCGATGGGCTGGCGAACAGTTCGGGCCAGGTCGGCCGGAACTATATGCGCCACATGACCGGGTCGGTCTACGCCACCTTCGACAAGCCGGTGAACATGCATCGCGGCACCACCATGGCCGGCATCATCACCGACGAATCGCGCCACGATCCCTCGCGTGGTTTCGTCGGCGGTTACGAGATGGAGACCCTGTCGCTGGGCCTGCCCTTCATGGCGGCCTTCCTGAATCCGGGCGACTGGGGGCCGGATTTCGCCTCCGCCATGGACGCCTACAACCACATGGCCGGCATGTGGCTGGTCGGCGAGGACATGCCGCAGGAAAGCAACCGCATCTCCCTGCATGCCAGCGAAAAGGACCAATACGGCCTGCCGGCGCCCAATGTCCATTTCGACGACCACCCCAACGACGTCGCCATGCGCGAGCATGCCTTCACCCAAGGCTCGGCGGTGTACGAGGCGGCCGGCGCGAAGCGGACCATCCGCACCCCGCCCTATCCCTCGACGCATAATCTCGGCACCTGCCGGATGAGCGCCAAGGCGAAGGACGGCGTTTGCAACAAGTGGGGCCAGACCCACGATATCGGCAATCTGTTCATTTCCGACGGCAGCCAGTTCACCACCGGCGGGGCGGAAAACCCGACCCTGACCATCGTGACGCTGGCGATCCGCCAGGCCGAGCATATCGCGGGCCAGATGAGCGCGGGCGCGCTGTAGGGAACGAACCGCGTTCGAATATTTTAGGGCCCGGTGGCGACACCGGGCCCTTATTTTGTGATCAGCTCCGCTTCTTCATTGCCTCGGCGAAGGCCGCGGCCAGGGCGCCGCCACCGGCGTCGGGTTTGGGGGCCGGCTTTCCGCCGCCTTTCGGGCCTTGCGGCGGGCGTGGATCCCTGCCCTTCGGCCCGCCCTTGGCCTGCCGTGGCTTGTCATTCGGGCGGCGGTCGTCGCGTTTTGGTTTTGGTTTCGCGGCGCCATCGTCCATTCGCATGCTGAGCGCGATGCGTTTGCGCGCCAGGTCGACCTCCATCACCTTGACCTTGACGATATCGCCGGGTCGCACCACCTCGCGCGGGTCCTTGACGAACTTGTCGGCCAGCACCGAGACATGGACCAGCCCGTCCTGATGCACGCCAACATCCACGAAGGCGCCGAAATCGACCACGTTGGTCACCACGCCTTCCAATATCATGCCGGGCTTGAGGTCGGAGACCTTCTCGACCCCCTCCATGAAGACCGCGGCCTTGAACTCGGGGCGCGGGTCGCGGCCGGGTTTTTCCAGTTCGCCCAGGATATCGCCCACCGTCGGTTCGCCGAAGGTCTCGTCGGTGAAGTCGGCGGGTTTGAGCGAACGCAGCACTTCGGCATTGCCGATCAGCGCATTGATATCCAACTCGGTTGCCGCCATGATTCGCCGCGCCACCGGATAGGCCTCTGGATGAACCGAGGACCGGTCCAGCGGGTCGTCGCCATCCATAATGCGCAGGAAACCGGCGCATTGCTCGAAGGCCTTGGGGCCGAGACCCGCGACCTTTTGCAGACCGGTCCGGCCGCGGAAGGCCCCCCCGGCGTCGCGTTGGGCGACGATGGCGCGCGACAGGGTCTCGCCGATGCCCGACACCCGGGCCAGCAGCGGGGCCGAGGCCGTGTTGACGTCCACGCCGACGGCGTTCACGCAATCCTCGACCACCGCGTCCAGGGTGCGGCCCAGCCTGGAATCGTTGACGTCATGCTGGTACTGGCCGACGCCGATGGATTTCGGGTCGATTTTCACAAGCTCGGCCAACGGGTCCTGCAGCCGCCGCCCGATCGAGGCCGCGCCGCGCAGCAACACGTCCACATCGGGAAATTCCTGCGAGGCGAAGGCGGAGGCCGAATAAACCGACGCGCCAGCCTCCGACACCATGATCTTGGTCAGCTTGGCGTCCGGGTGTTTGGCGATCAGCTCGGCGGCCAGTTTCTCGGTTTCGCGCGACGCAGTGCCATTGCCGATGGCGATCAGCTCGCAGGCATGCTTGGCGCAGAGCGCCGCCAGAATATGGATCGACTCGTCCCATTTCTTTTGCGGCTCATGGGGATAGATCGTCGCGGTCTCGACCAGCTTGCCCTGCGCATCCATCACCGCCACCTTCACGCCGGTGCGGAACCCGGGGTCCAGCGCCAGGGTGGCGCGCTGCCCGGCGGGCGCCGCCAGCAGCAGGTCGCGCAGGTTCTCGGCGAAGACGCGGATGGCGCTTTCCTCGGCCGCTTCCCACAGGCGGCGCAGCAGCTCCACCTCGACATGCAGGGAGATTTTCACCCGCCAGGCCCAGCGGGCGCAGCCCAGCAGCCACTTATCCGCCGCGCGGCCCTGATCGGACAAGCCGAAATGGCGCGCCACCATGGCCTCGCAGGGGTGAACCGCGCCGGGTGTCTCGTCGAGATTGGGCACGGCTATGGTAACGCTCAGCACCTCTTCCTTGCGGCCGCGGAAGACCGCCAGCGAGCGATGCGGCGGGATCTTCGCCACCGCCTCGGAGTGATTGAAATAGTCGGAGAATTTGGCGCCGTCCTTCTCCTTGCCCTCGGCGACGCGCGCCGTCAGATGGGCGTTGTCCCACAAATAGTCGCGGATCGAACCGACCAGATCGGCATCCTCGGCGAAGCGTTCGGCCAGGATATCGCGCGCGCCTTCCAGCGCGGCGGCGACGTCGGCGACGTTCTTCCCGGCATCCACATAGGGCTCGGCCGCCTGTTCGGGGACCAGCGCGGGGTCGGCCAGCAGCGCGTCGGCCAGCGGCTCCAGCCCGGCTTCGCGGGCGATCATCGCCTTGGTGCGGCGCTTCTGCTTGTAGGGCAGATAGAGGTCTTCCAGCCGCGCCTTGGTATCGGCCTCGCCGATCCGGGCGCCGAGTTCCTCGGTGAGCTTGCCCTGCTCCTCGATGCTCTTCAGGATCGCGGCGCGGCGCTCCTCCATCTCGCGCAGATAGACCAGCCGCTCCTCCAGCGTACGAAGCTGTATATCGTCCAGCCCGCCGGTGGCCTCCTTGCGATAACGCGCGACGAAGGGAACCGTCGACCCCCCGTCCAGCAACCCAACCGTGGCCGCGACCTGTTCGATGCGAACCCCAAGTTCCCCGGCGATCCGCCCCTCGATACTCGTAATGCTCAACGCGATTCCTCTCGATCCATGTGGGTGAACCGGATAGCCGATGGACGGGCGGGGGGCAAGGGGGCACTGTGGCCAAAAACGCGGGTTCGAGCCCATGCGCCAGGGTTTTCCGCAGGTTTCAACGCCTGGTTCAGACGCGGTATCTGCGCGTTATACGATAGGCAGATGGGTGCCAATGCAATAGTGTTGGTTTGATCCGCGGCGGCTGGCAAGGGATAGCACGCAAGAATGGCAAAGGGAAAGATCGTCGACTGGAAGTTGGACCGCGGTTTCGGCTTCGTCCGGCCGCATGATGGCGGCCGCGACGTTTTCCTGCATATCAGCGATATCCGGCATGACGATTACGAGCCGAAAATCGGCGATGAGGTCAGCTTTTCCCTGAAACAGGATGCTCAAGGGAGGCAGCGGGCGGAAATGGTTATCGTCGCCGGTGTCCGGCGATCTCGGGCCGATATCCAGCGATCCCGTAATAAATGGGCTGACGTACTTGCCGTGCTGGTTCCGGCCATATTTTTTCTGGGTTTGTACGGCATGGACGAATATCGGCCGGTCCTGTTTGTCTATCTCGGCATGAGCGTCGCGGCCGTTATCGCCTATGCCATCGACAAGCAGAGTGCCATGTCCGGGGGTTGGCGTACCTCGGAGGCAACGCTGCACTCGATCGACCTTTTAGGGGGCTGGCCCGGTGCGATTCTGGCGCAACTGCTGTTCCGGCACAAAACGCGCAAACCCTCATTCCAGTTCGTCTTCTGGATGATCGTCGCCGCCCATATCGGCTTTTGGGCCTGGCTACAGATAACGGGCCAGCCGCTCGACGAACTCGTTGGGCTGCTCCTTAAAATCGCGGATGCGATCTCGCGATAGTCTGTTGGCGCAGTGTAAGTTGACCGGTCCCCGTGCCTCACCGGCTCACCCGCTCCACCGCCCCTTCCTCCGGCGCGGGCAATTCGAACCTGTCTTCCATGAAATCGAACATGCCGTCTGTGACTTCGAAGGCAAAGGTTTCGCTGCGGTCGTGGTTGCGCTGGCGGACGCGGTCCAGGCGTAGCTCGCGGGCGGCCGTGACGTGGTGCAGGGAGACCTCGTGCCCCGCCTCCACTGCCTGCGCGCGGAAGCGGTCGCGTTGTTCGCGAGTGGTGAAACCCAGATCGAGCACGATATCGCGGCCGGCGGCGAGCGTGGCCAGGCCGGTCTGCCAGATCTGCGCCTCGCAACGCCCTACCCGCTCGATCGCCCATTCGAAGGTCAGCGGGTCGGGCGTATCGGCGGCGAACAGGTTGGCCATCCACTCGTCGATGGAAAAGCGTACCGCACCGCGCTCCGTCGCCAGCCCCCGCGCGAAGGTCGTCTTCCCCGCCCCGGTGAGGCCGCAGATCAGGTGGACCGCGGGCATGGTTTCGGTTCCTTGTTCCTGGCGATGAGGGGCGATGGATATTTCGGCGCGACCTCGTCCTTCGAGACGGTTGCTTCGCAACCTCCTCAGGATGAGGAATCAAATATTATTATACGGGGTAAAAACGGATATGCACGCCTCAACCGGACGTGGGCCGATGGCCGGTCTCGATGGACGCGGTCGCGCGGTGCTGGAACCACATCGAACGCCGCGCTACCGCCTGAATTCCGCCGGGTCAACGCCATGCCGGGCCAGCCGGCGATAGAGCGTGGCGCGGGAAATGCCGAGCCGGTGGGCCGCCTCGGTGGCGTGGCCGTCGGTTGCGGTCAGGGCGGCGCGCAGGCAATCCGCGTCGTCCCGGCCGGCGGGTTCGGGCGGGCCCAGCCCGGACGGTAGATGGCCGGACTCGATCGGGCCGTCGCCGGCCACGGCGGCCGCGTAGGTCAGGACATTGGTGAGCTCGCGCATGTTGCCGGGCCAGTCATGGGCCATCAGAATCTGCGTTGCATCGCCCGACAGGGGGCCGCCCGGCCCGCGTTCGCCGGTGACCCGCGCCAGGCATGTCTCGATCAGCGCCGCGCGGTCGTGCCGGTCGCGCAAGGGCGGCAGATGGAAGGTCGCCGCGTTCAGGCGATACAGCAAATCGGCGCGGAACCGCCCGGCCTCGACCTCGGTGGGGAGATCCCGGTGGGTGGCGCAGACGATCTGGATATCCACGCCCACCGGCGCGCCGTCGCCCAGCGGGGTCACTTCGCCCTCGGCCAACACGCGCAACAGCCGGGTCTGCGAGGCCAGCGGCATGTCGCCGATCTCGTCGAGAAACAGCACCCCGCCGTCGGCCGCCAGCACCTTGCCGCGCGCGCCCTTCGGGTTGGCCCCGGTGAAAGCGCCGGGGCGGTAGCCAAACAGCTCGGCCTCGATCAGGCTTTCGGGCAGGGCGGCGCAGTTGACGGCGACGAAGGGCTTGGCCGCGCGCGGCCCCTCGCGGTGGAAGGCGCGGGCGAAGGCCTCCTTGCCGGTTCCGGTCTCACCGGTGAACAAAATCGGCAGTCCGCTATGGGTCAGGCGCCGCAGCACCCCGACCTCGCGCCGCAGCGCCGGTTCCCAGCCGGCCAGCGCATCGAGCGTCAGCGGCTCAACCGCAGCCGGCGGCGAAGGCGTCGGCCGGGTTCGCACGGGCGCGGTTCGCCCGGGCCGGTTGCCCGGCGACGACTGCACCGAGAGGAACGGCAACGCCCCACCGCCGGCCAGCGCCACCGGCGACGACTGGCGCGCGATGCGGGCGATATCTTCCATCGTCAGCCCGATGATTTCGTCGACCGGACGGCCCGGGATCGCCTCTTTTCCATCCTCCGCCAGAAGCTGGCGCAGCCGGTGATCGATCGCCAGCAAGCGGCCCGAATCGTCCACCGCCAAATAGGCGCGGTCGGCCTCGTCCATCACTTCCGGGTCGGGCGCGAGGGACAACAGCCAGTGTGGCCTGTGATGCCGGCGGAACAGGCTGTTTTCGATGCGCCGCGCGGCGTTCTCGACGACCGTGCGCAGCACCGCCTGGATTTCCCGGGTGGTCGGGCGGTCGGTCGAAATATCCAGCACCGCCCGGACATCGCCGTCGGGGTCGTGGATCGGCGCCACCGTGCAGGTAAGGCCGATATTGTGGGCGGCGAAATGATCGTCCATCACGACGCTCAGCGAGACGCCCTCCTGCAGGCAGGTGCCGACGCCGTTGGTGCCCTGGTTGTCCTCGGCCCAGACCGCGCCGAGATAGAGCCCGGCCTCGCGCAGCACGTCGCGCATGCCGTCGTTGCCCAGATAGTCGATGGTGACGCCGTTGTCGTCGGTCAGCAGAATGACGTAGCCGAGATCGCCCAGCCGCCGGTACAGCCGCTGGATTTCGCCCTTGGCGCACCAGGCGATTTCATCCGCGCGGTCGCGATATTCGTTGAGTTCGGTGGAGGTCAGCACGACCGGCTTGTGGACCCGTCCGGGATCGAGCCCGAAATTATGCAGGCAGCGTTCCCAGGATTTCCGGATCATCGGCGGACCGACAGGCTCCACCGCCGCGCCGGTTGTGGCGGCGGCCTTGAAAATACCGTCCATGTGGTCGCGCATCGTTTCGCGATCCGGCACTCGTTCCTCCCTGTCTGGTCCGGGTGGCCGCGCGGGATGGCGCCTTTAAGGTCTTTGTTATCCCGTCGATTGGCAGGATAGACCACCCTTGGCCGGATAAGCAAGCAGACGACTGTATCGGCCTGAGACAGTCGCTGTCTCAGGGACTGTCCCGTTGAGACAGCGAAATCACATAATATATTGATTTAACGCCATAAAAACGGCGGCACATGTCTTGCTACATATGACTCTGCCGGCTGACCAATAGCCGGGGCAACATGGCAACAAGGGAGAGCGACCATGCAGCTAAGCAGGGAACAATTACTGGAATCCTACCGGCAGATGCGAACGATCCGCGAATTCGAGGATCGCGTGCATGACGAATTCGCCACGGGCAATATTCCGGGTTTCGTGCATCTCTATGCCGGCGAGGAGGCCTCGGCGGCCGGCGTCTGCGCCGAGTTGAGCGACAAGGACTATATCGCGTCCACCCATCGCGGCCATGGCCACTGCATCGCCAAGGGATGCGACGTGAAGGCGATGATGAAAGAGATTTACGGCGCGCGCGACGGGTTGTGCGGCGGCAAGGGCGGCTCGATGCATATCGCCGACCTGTCGAAGGGCATGATGGGCGCCAACGGCATCGTCGGCGGTGGACCGCCGCTGGTCTGCGGCGCGGCGCTGACCGCCAAGACCCTCAAGACGGGCGGCGTCGCCATCGCCTTCGTCGGGGATGGCGCATCGAACCAGGGAACGACGCTGGAATCATACAATCTGGCCTCGGTATGGAACCTGCCGGCGATCTTCGTCGTCGAGGACAACGGCTATGCCGAGACGACGGCCAGCGGCTGGTCGGTCGGCGGCTGCCCGGTCGATCGCGCCAAGGGCTTCGGCATGCCGGGAGTAGAGGTCGACGGGCTGGACTTCTTTGCCGTCAACGCCGCCGCGCGCGAGGCGGTGGACCGCGCCAGGGCCGGCGACGGACCGTCGCTGATCCACGTCAAGCTGAACCGCTATTTCGGCCATTTTGAGGGCGACGCCCAGAGCTATCGCGCCGACGGCGAGACCGACCGCCTGCGCAAGGAATTCGATGCGCTGTCCTTCTTCCGCCAGAAGGTGACCGCGGCCGGACTTCTGGAGGCGAGTGAGCTCGACGACATCGACAGCAAGGTTGGCAGCCTGATCGACCAGGCGGTGTCCGAGGCGGAAAACGCGCCGCGCGGGACCGACGCCGATCTGCTGACCGACGTTTATCTGAATTACTGAGGGAGGATTTGAAATGGCTAAAAAAACCTATCGCGAAGCCATCAACGACGCGATCCGGCTGGAAATGCGCCGCGACGAGCGCGTCATCGTCATGGGCGAGGACAATGCCGGCGGCATGGGCGCGGCCGGCGAGGACGACGCCTGGGGTGGCGTGCTTGGCGTTACCAAGGGGCTGATGCCGGAATTCGGCCGCGAGCGCGTGCTCGATACGCCGATCTCCGAAAGCGCTTTCATCGGCTCGGCGGTGGGCGCGGCGGCGACCGGGCTGCGGCCGGTGGCGGAGCTGATGTTCGTCGATTTCATGGGCGTCTGCTTCGACCAGATTTTCAACCAGGCCGGCAAGTTCCGCTACATGTTCGGCGGCAAGGCGGTGACGCCGCTGGTCGTGCGCACCATGTACGGGGCCGGATTCAGGGCGGCCAGCCAGCACAGCCAGTGCCTCTATCCAATCTTTACCCATATCCCCGGACTGAAGGTCGTCATCCCGTCCTCGCCATACGAGGCCAAGGGACTGCTGATCCAGGCGATCCGCGACGACGACCCGGTCATCTTCTTTGAAAACAAGGCGCAGTACGACGATGTCGGCGATGTGCCGGACGAGGCCTACACCATACCCTTCGGCGAGGCCAACATCACCCGCGAGGGCGGCGACATCACCATCGTCGCGATCGGCCGCATGGTCACGCTGGCCAATCAGGTGGCTGACGACCTGGCGAAGGCCGGCAAGGCCGCAACGGTGATCGATCCGCGCACCACCTCGCCGCTCGACCTGGACTCGATCCTGGACTCGGTAGGCGAGACCGGCCGGCTGGTGGTGGTCGACGAGGCCAGCCCGCGCTGCGGCATGGCGGCCGATATCTCGTCGCAGGTCTGCGAGCACGCCTTCAGCGCCCTGAAGGCGCCGATCAAGACGGTGACGCCGCCGCATACCCCGGTGCCCTTCGCCCCGGAACTGGAGGATGCCTATATCCCCAGCGTGGCGAAGATCCGCGCCGCAGCCGACGCGGTGCTGGCGGCCTGAGGTTAGTCGAATTGGAGGGACAGCGGACCTTCGCGCCCGCTGTCCCGTTCGGCTGCACGTAACAACGGAGATTTGACCGCGATGGGAATCCAACCGCTGACCATGCCCAAATGGGGCCTGTCGATGACCGAAGGTCTGGTCAATGACTGGCTGGCCGAGGAAAGCGAAACGGTCGCCAAGACCCAGGACCTGGTGGAGATCGAAACCACCAAGATCAACAACGTCTTCGAATCGCCGATCGCCGGCACGCTGCGCCGTTACGTGGCCGCCGTGGGGGAAACCCTGCCGGTCGGCGCGCTGTTGGCTGTGTTCGCCGACGAGACCGTATCGGACGCCGACATAGACGCCTTCATCGCCGATTTCCAGGCCAATTTCGTGCCGCCGGAGGAAGACGAGGCGGAGGCCGACAGCGGCCCGCAAAGCATAGAGGTCGATGGCCGGCGCATCGTCTATCACGACCGCATGCCCGATCGCGAGGACGGTCCGCCGCTGGTCCTGCTGCATGGCTTTGGCGGCGACAAGGACAACTGGCTGTTCAATATCGACGCGCTGGCCGTGGGGCGGCGGGTGCTGGCGCTCGACCTGCCGGGGCATGGCGAGTCCGCCAAGGATATCGCGGGCGGCGACCTGGCGGCGCTGGCCGGCGTCGTACTGGCCTTCCTCGACGCGTTGAGCATCCCGCGCGCGCATCTGGCCGGCCACTCGCTGGGCGGGGCGGTCGCGATAGCCGCCGCCCGCGCGGCCCCGGAACGCGTCGCCTCGCTGTCGCTGATCGGCGCGGCCGGGCTGGGCGAAGGGGTGAACGACGATTACCTGACCGGCTTTATCGAGGCGCAGCGCCGCAAGGAATTGAAGACCGTGCTGCAGATGCTGTTCAACGATCCCGATCTGGTCGGCAAGGACATGCTGGAAGGCGTCTCGCGCTTCAAGCGCATGGATGGCGCCGACGCCGCGCTGCGCGCCATCCGCGATGCGGTGTTCCCCGGCGGCGTGGTCACGGAGGACGTGGCCGGCGCGCTGGCCGCCTATGACGGCCCGGTGCTGGCGATCTGGGGCGAGGCCGACCGCATCGTGCCACCGCCAAGCGGGGGCCTGTCAGGCGAGATCAGTGTGGAGATCATCCCCGCCGCCGGCCATATGCCGCAACTGGAGGCATCCTCGCGGGTCAATTCGTTGATGGATGACTTTCTGACCGGCACGGCGTGAACGTCGCCAGCGGCGGTCAGTCCCGAGGCGCCGCAACCTCCAGGAAACCGGCCATCGCCGCCGTGACGCCGGCCTGCCAGACCGGCATGGCCGCCATCCACAGCAGCGGCATCGCGATCATCACCCCGGCGAGGCTTCCCATGATCGCGCCGACCGCCAGCATGGCCGCGGGAACGATGACGGCGCGGCCCCCCATCGCGACCAGCGGCAGCCGCAACATGGCCAGCCCGATAATCAGCCCGGCGATGCCGCCGAACATGACCCCCTGCATCGCTGACGTTAGCGGGTCGAAAATCATCCCCCAGTACCAGTCCATCGCCAGAAAGCCGATAACCAGCGCGATCGGCGGGGCGATGCGCAGGACGCGCGCCTGTTCGGTCGTGAAGCCGGCATCCCTGGTCAATTTCCGGGCCAGGTAATAACCGAGCAACAGGCCGTGCCCCAGCAGCATGACCGGTATGGCCGCGTCGCCCATGAAAACCGATCCCAGAAACAGGATCGGAAAGGCGGCAACCATGACGCCGACGACCCCGGCCTCGCCGCCGGTAACGGCCATCCGGCCGATGAATTTCATGCGTTGTTCGCTTGTCATGGAGTTTTCCCTTCGAATTTATCCAGCGCCGGCACGAGCCTTTGTATAACGAATACTCTCCTCGATCCAAGGCGCAAGCGTATCATCGTCGCGGGCGAGTTTTTTCGGCAGCACGACATATTCTTTCTTGATAGGGCCCTTCGGGAAATAACGCAGCGGTTTGGCGCCGACCTCCATCAATTGTTGCCGCGCCTCGGCGGGAAGTTTCAGCGCCAGCCCGGCCGGCGTCAGGGACATGAAAATCCCGCCCCCGGCATAGGCCGCCGCGCCACTGAAGAAATGCCTGCATTCAATGGCGACGCCCGGGGCCAGCGAAGGCGACGTGCGTTCCAGCAGGGACCGCAATTCCCGCAGCCAGGGTTCAGCCATTCAACGCCTCCCGCCCCCTAATCCACCAGCGTCCCCCACAGATCCGTCTCGTCCGCCTCATCTATTTCCACGCGGACGATGTCGCCTTGTTGCAGCTTCGTTGCGTCCTCGCTGTCGATGAAGACGCAGCCGTCTACTTCCGGGGCGTCCCATTTGCTGCGGGCCACCGCGCCTTCGTCGTCCACCTCGTCGACGATGACCTCGATCATGCGGCCGACTTTCTCCGCCAGCCGACTCTGACTGATTGCCATCTGGGTTTCCATCAGGCGTTGCCAGCGTTGTTCCTTGATCTCCTCGGGCACCTGGTCCGGCAGGTCCCGGGAGGGCGCGCCGGCCACGTTTTCGTACTTGAAGGCGCCGGCGCGGTCGATTTGCGCTTCCTCCATCCAGTCCAGCAGATATTCGAACTGTTCCTCGGTCTCGCCGGGGAAACCGACGATGAAGGTGGAGCGGATGGCCAGATCCGGGCAGACCTTGCGCCAGCCCTCGATACGTTCCAGCAGCTTCGTCTGGTCTGCCGGACGCTTCATGGCGCGCAGCACGTCCGGGTGCGCATGCTGAAACGGAATGTCGAGATAGGGCAGGATCTTGCCCTCGGCCATCAGCGGGATGACATCGTCCACATGCGGATAGGGATAGACGTAATGCAGCCTGACCCAGGCGCCCAGCTCGCCCAGCGCGGCGGCAAGGTCGAGGAAGCGCGCAGCGACTGGTTGGCCGCGCCACTCGCTTTTCGCGTATTTCAGGTCCAGGCCATAGGCGCTGGTGTCCTGGCTGATCACCAGCAGTTCCTTGACACCGGCGGCGACCAGCCGTTCGGCCTCGCCCAGCACGTCGCCCGCCGGGCGGCTGTCCAGCTTGCCGCGCAGCGCCGGAATAATGCAGAAGCTGCATTTGTTGTTGCAGCCCTCGGAAATCTTCAGGAAGGCGTAATGGCGCGGCGTCAGATGCAGCCCTTCCGGCGGCACCAGGTCGAGGAACGGATCGTGCGCCGGCGGCACGGCCTCATGCACCGCGTTGACCACCGCCTCGTACTGATGCGGTCCGGTGACCGCCAGTACGTTTGGGTGCGCGTCGCGAATGCCGGACTCGTCCACGCCCATGCAGCCGGTGACCACGACGCGGCCGTTGCGGGCCATGGCCTCGCCGATGGCCTCCAGGCTCTCGGCCCGGGCGCTGTCGAGAAAGCCGCAGGTGTTGACGATGACGACGTCGGCGCCTTCGTAGGAACCGGTGATCTCGTAACCCTCGGCGGTGAGGCGCGTTACGATGCGTTCGGAATCGACCAGCGCCTTGGCGCAGCCCAGGCTGACGATGCCGACTTTGGGGGATGTGTTCTGCATGGCGGGTGATATAGGGCAGGAGAGCGGGGATTCCCAGCGGATTCATTGTTGGCCCGCCCGCCCGCTGAAACACAACTGAAACATTTCGCTCGCCACACGACGCGCTACTGAAATACAGCGCTGGCATCATGCCTGTCATGGCAAACTAGCGGAATCTGCGCGGGGGCCATGTTTTGGACGGGTAAAGGGCCGCCTTCAGGGCGCCCATGCAATTGTACGGGACCGGGATGAGCAGGAATGTAAGCGACATGGAACTGGCCGATCTCGCCGCCGACGAGGCGCGGCGGGCGCTGCTGGATTTCGCGGTATCGCACTCGCCGGCGATCTTCTATGTCGCCGAACTCGGCGGTAAACAGCCGGTACGTTTCATCAGCGGCAATGTCGAGACGATCACCGGCCACAAGGTGTCCAACTTCCTTGCCGACGCCAAATATGGCCGCGAATTCGTCCATCCCGAGGATCTGCCCGAATATCATCTGGCGCTGCGGCGGTTAAAGCGCGACGGGGCGATTACCCATGAATACCGCTTCGCCGGCGCCGACGGCGAATACCGCTGGTTCCGCGACGAGTTGCGTCTGGTCGGCGAGGACAGGAAAAAGGCCAAGGAATTCGTCGGCTGCATGATCGATATCTCGGCCGAGCGCGAAGCCGCGGATAAGCTGCGCCATGCCGAGGGCGTTAACGACGCCATTATCCGCACCGCCATGGACGCCATCGTCAGCGCCGACGAATACGGCATGGTTATCGAATTCAACCCCGCCGCCGAGGCAATGTTCGGCTATAGCCGCAAGGAGACCGTCGGGCGCAGCCTCAGCGAACTTATCATCCCCGAGGCGTATCGCGAGCGGCATGAGGCGGGCATCGCCAAGCTGCTGAAGACCGGCAAATCGAAAATCGCAAATCGTCGGATGCAGGTGGAGGCCATGCGCGCCGACGGCTCTACCTTCCCGGCCGAACTGACGATCGGCCAGGCGGACCTGGGTAGCCACGGTATTTTTGTCGGTGAAATCCGCGACATGACGAAGCAGCGGGAAGAGCGGGCCGAACGAAAACAATTGTCCAATGTCCTCGACAACGCCCTGAAAATATTACCCAGCGGCCTGGCCGTAACCGGCGTCGATGGTAAAATCATCCACTGCAACGATGCCTTCGCACGCCCCTTCGGCACCAAGGCGGACGATATAACGGGCCGCGACAAATCGGAAGTATTCGCCGAATTGATGAGCAAGGTGGAAAGCTTTGAGGAAGGGGTGGTCGGCGGCGGCACGGTCGATATCGGCGATATCGAGAACTGGATGGTCAACGGCACGCCGGCCCCGCTGGAGCTGCAATGGGACGATGGCGATTGGGCATTGCTCAGTTGCACGCCAACGTCGGACGGCGGTTTCGTGACGGTCCTGACCGATGTCACGGCGCTTAAAACCGCCGAACTGGAACAGCGCAAAAGTGAGGAATTGACCCGCCACGTGGTGGAAAACAGCCCGGTCCCGGTCAGCATGATTCGCATGGAGGACGCGGCGGTCATTTATGAAAGCCCCGCCATGCGTGAATTGTTCGGCGTGCTGCCTGAGCGAGCTGGTACGCATGTGCGCGATTTTGCGGTCGATCCGGCGGAACAGAAAGCGCTTGCCCGCAAGGTTCTGCGCGAAGGCGATATTGATGGCTACGAAATGCTGTTCCGCAAGACCGACGGAACGAAATTCTGGGGCGAGATATCGGTCCGGCTGATCGATTATCACGGAGAGACAGCCGCCGTCGCCGCGATTTTCGACCTGACAGAACGCCGCGAAAACGAGGAGATGGTCCGACGGATTCTCGAGGCCAGCCCGGCGCCGATCACCATGGTGGGGCGTGACGATGGCCGCATTATCTATTGCAGCCCGGCGCAACTGGAGGTCTTCGGGGTCGAAGAAATCCCAACGAATATGGAGGCGTTTGGCCTCTACGTGGATACGCGCGACCGCGACCACTTTGTCGCGGAAATTAAAAGATCGGGCCGCATCGACGGTTTCGAAGTACTGATGAAGCGACTCGACAATACCGAATTCTGGGCCTCGATATCGGCGCGTGGGATTGAGTACCGCGGTGAGGAAGTGCTGGTGTCGGTGGTGCGGGACATGACCGATCAGATGGCGGTCGAGGAAGAGATGGCGCGCCAGCGCGAGACCCTGCATCAGCGCGAGAAGTTGAGCGCGCTGGGCGAGGTGCTGGCCGGCGTCGCACATGAACTGAACAACCCGCTGTCCGTGGTCGTCGGCCAGGCGTTGATGCTGAAGGAAACGGCAACGCAGCCCAAGAATGTTGAGCGCGCGCGCAAGATCAGCGAGGCTGCCGACCGCTGCGCGCGGATCGTCAAGACCTTCCTGGCGATGGCCCGCCAGCAGCCCGCCGAGTCCCTGCCGGTCGATATCAACGAGGTGGTGGAATCGGCGATGGAGGTGACGGGTTATTCCCTGCGCTCGGCGGATATCGATATCATTTTGAAACTGGCGCCGGACCTGCCGCCGGTTCTGGGCGACGCCTCGCAGCTGGGCCAGGTCGTGACCAACCTGCTGCTCAACGCGCAGCAGGCGCTGGCGGAGGTCAGCAGCCGCCGGCGGGTTGAGGTCTCCACCGAATTCGACAAGCAGGACCGAAGGGTCAATATCACCATCCGCGATAACGGCCCCGGCATACCGGCGGATCTGAAGGCGCGTATTTTCGAGCCGCTGTTCACGACCAAGGGCGAGGGTTCGGGCACCGGTATCGGGCTTGCCCTGTGTAACCGGATTGTCGAGGTGCATGGCGGCAAGATCAAGCTGGACAGCCGCGAGGGTTACGGGGCGCGGTTCGTTATCCGTCTGCCGGCATCGACGCTGACCTCGCGGGCGCCGGAGGAAGTGGAGGAGGCCCGGAATTCCGACCACCCGTTGCGCGTGCTGGTCATCGACGACGAAGAAGATGTAGCCGACCTGCTGGCCGAGATTCTTGAACTTTCGGGCTACGAGGTGATGGCCGCGGGGTCCGGCGCCGACGCGCTGCGCCTGATCGAACGCGAAGATTTCGATGTCGTGCTCAGCGATGTCCGCATGCCCCATCTGGACGGCCCCGCGCTCTATAACATACTCAGGGAACGCAAGCCGGACCTTGCCGACCGACTGGCCTTCGTTACCGGCGACACGATGAGCCCCAAGGCGCGCCGTTTCCTGGAATCCACCGACCGGCCCTATATCGAGAAACCGATCAATCCCAAGGAAGTCAGGAGACTGGTGCTGCGCCTGCTGGAAGAGGCCTGACAATCGCACTGTCCGTTTCGGAGCCGGTTGAATTCTGATAAAGAGAATAATAGTACCAAGAGCGCGTGGACCGCAGTGGCATCTGTTTTGGCGGGGGAAGCAAGGGGATATGAGCAAGGAGGTTCACCTCGTCGTCGTGGACGACGAACCGGATATTCGTGAAATGCTGCAGGAATATCTGGAAATGCAGGGCTTCCAGGTAACCGCCGCCGACGGCGGCGAGGCATTGCGAGCGATCGTCGCCGATGGGCGCGTCGATCTGGTGATCCTGGATATCACCATGCCGGGCGAGGACGGGCTGTCCCTGGCCAGGTTCCTGCGTGAAAAACACGATGTCGGCATTATCATGCTGACCGGGGCCGGCGATATAATAGACCGCATTATCGGGCTGGAGGTCGGGGCCGACGACTATCTCGCCAAGCCGGTCAATTTGCGCGAACTGCTGGCCCGTGTAAAGGCCGTGCTGCGGCGCGCCGACGGCAAGACCGCGGCCGGGGCGGAACCGGCGAAAGAGCCAGCCGATACCATCCAGTTCGGGAAATGCACGCTCGATATGGCGGCGCATCGGCTAATCGACGAGGGTGGCGAGGAAGTCGCGATCACCGCCATGGAATTCGACCTGATGTGCGCCTTCGCCGAACGCCCCAACCGGGTACAGAGCCGCGACCAATTGCTGGAACTGGCGCATAATCGCGGCTGGGAGCCCTTTGACCGCAGCATCGACATTCGCATCGCCCGCCTGCGCCGCAAGATCGAGGAAAATCCGTCCGAGCCGAAAATTCTGAAAACCGTGCGCGGCGCCGGTTATGTCTTTTCGCCGGACGGCGACGACTGACATCAGGGCTCATCACCAATTTCCTCTTTGGTTGCAAATGGTTGTGTTGACATTCCGGCGCGGCTGGCGTGATACTGTGTCTCGAAATCAGGGTGTTCCGGAACTTCAGCAAGCTAATACGGGATGCCGAAATAAACTGGGAGGAACCTATGACTAAACTATACTGGCCTACTAACCGTCGCACTTTCCTGAAAGGCAGCATTGCGGCCGGCGCCGCGGCGGCCTTGCCGCTTGGATCGGCCTTCGGGGCCGGATTTCCGGACCGCAACATGCAGATTTACGTGCCGACCCGCGAAGGCGGCGGCGCGGACCGCAACCAGCGCGCCTTTACCGGTGTCTGGAAGAAATACCTGAACGCGGAGTTCGAGGCGTCCTTCTATCCCGGCGCCGCGGGCAGGGTTGGATATGAAAAATACATGGGGCTGGCAAAGCCCGACTGCCATGAGTTGATCTTCGGCAATATGGGGCCGGAAGTGCTGAACTGGGTCGTCCAGCCACCGACCTTCGATCTCAACGATTTCATGTATATCGCGCGGGTCGACCAGGATCCGGGCATCGTGTTCGTCAAGCGCGACGGGCCGCTGCAGACCATCGATGACATCGTCGCCGAGGGCAAGAAGCGCACGCTCAATGTCGGTGTCAGCCGTCTGGCGCATCCTGCGACGCTTGGCATCCTGGCGCTGGGCCGCCATACCGGAGCCAGCTTCAACCCGATCCCGTTGAGCGGCGGCAAGAACACCCGCGCCGGCGTCGAGACCGGCGAGATGGACCTCGCGGCATTGCCCGCGGGCGGCATCGTCAACCGGCCGAAGAACTTCAAGGTCGTGCTGATGTTCACCCACAAAAACCCGCTTCCCGACCGATCCGACAATGCACCGACCGTGAACGCCAAATTCGGGACCAATCTGCCCGATCTGGTGGCCGGCGCGCGGGCTTTTGGTATCAAGAAAGAGGCGATCGAGAAAAATCCCGACCGATTCAAGATCCTGACCGAAACGCTGCTGAAGGTATTCGACGATCCAGACTACAAGGAAGCGATCGTCAAGACCAAGGCGCCGTGGGAGTTCATCGGCTATGGCAACGCGGATGAGTGCGCCGCCTACGCCAAGGCGATGACCGACATCGGCAAGGATTACAAAGACCTGCTGACCGGCAAGGGCTGACGCGCCCTTCCAAATTAAAATAGCCAGCCGGACAGGATGCTGCCCGGCTGGCATCTTTCTCTTGTTTGACGGCTCCCGGTCGCGGCTATGCCGCGGCTGCAGTCTGGGACAGGTTGCTAAATGGACAACGAATCGAATTCGGGCGAACCCGAGAAGAAGCATATCGGCAGCGATCTGGTCATCCCGGCCGTCGCACTGGTCTTTACGCTCTATTATTTTTCCACCATTATCAATTCACCCTGGACCGCCCAGGTCAGCGCCTTTTTTATCGGCGCCGTGCTGATTGCCCTGATCGGAGCCTTCTTCATTTACAGCCTGCTGTCGCTAAGGCGAGGAGAGGCGGATCTTGGGTTTCAGCGGCTGACGGAACCGCTCTCCTTCATTCCCCGGCGCGCCGCTTTGTTCGCGCTCACCCTGTTCTTCATCTTTTTCGTCGAGTGGGGCGGATTTACCATAACGGTATTCATTTTTCTGAGCGGCGCGATGCTGCTGCTGAGCCGCGGGCGGAACTGGAAATTTATTCTCGCCCTGTCGGCCGTGCTCGCGATCGGCGGTTATTTCCTGTTCGTTTATGCGTTTGAGGTCAGGTTTCCGAAGGGGCCATTCGAGATGATGATGGCGCAGGTGCTCTGAGATGGAATTCGATTCCGGCCTTTTCATTGAACTCTTCACCCGCATGTTCGGCTTCTGGTGGGTGATTGTGCCGGCCATTTTTCTGGGTCTGATCGTCGGCGCCATTCCCGGTTTCAGCGCCGCGAATACCATCATCATCCTGCTGCCGCTGACACTGTCGATGGACCCGGAGACCGGTTTGGTCTTCATGGTGGCGATCTACGCCTCATCGCGCATGGGCGCGGGCATCCCGGCGATCCTGGTGAATATCCCCGGCACCGCCGGCGCCGCGGCGACGCCGCTGGACGGCTATCCCATGACCAAGCAGGGGCGCAGTCATCAGGCGCTGTCCATATCCTTCGTCTCGTCCGTGGCGGGCGGATTGCTGACCACGGTCGTGGCGCTGCTCGCCATGCCCTGGCTGTCGCAGGTCGCTTATTATCTGCATAGCGTCGAGATGATCGTTGTCATGCTGTTCGGCATCTCGCTGATCGCCTCGATCGCCGCGCGCGACACACTAAAGGGCCTGATCGCCGGTTTCTTCGGCCTGATGCTGGGCTCCATCGGTGCCGACGTCGTCTACGCCACGCCACGCGGCACGATGGGCTTCCTGGAGCTTTATGACGGCGTGCCGCTGATCCCGGCCCTGGTCGGGCTATTCGCCGTATCGGAAGCCTTCGTCGTGATCGAACGCCGGTCTATCATCTCCGACGAAGGCCAGAAACTGATGGAAGAGGCCGGCTGGGCCGAGACCTGGGAAGGGGTTAAACTCGCCGGTTCGAAATGGTGGCATATCATCTGGACCAGCATGATCGGGCTGGTCATTGGCGTGGTACCCGGCGCCGGCGCGTCGATCGCGTCCTTTGTCGCTTACCAGCAGTCGCGTACCTATTCCAAGACGCCGGAATTATACGGCACCGGCCATGTGGAGGGGCTTGTGGCCCCGGAATCCGCCAATAACGGCGTAACGTCCGGTACGCTGATTCCGCTTCTGGTGATCGGCATTCCCGGCGGCGCAACGGCGGCCATCATGCTGGTGGTGTTGCAATATCACGGCGTCACCGTCGGGCCGGACCTATTCAACGACAGTCCCCAACTGGCCTACGCGCCCTTTACCGCGATGGCGGTAACCTACTTCCTGATGATTTTCACCATCCTGCCGCTGGCGCGCTATATGTCGAAGGTAACGGTCGTCTCCACCACCTACATGGCGCCGGTCATAATCTCCTTTACCCTGGTCGGCGCCTTCGTGTCGCGCGACTATATGTTCGACATGTATCTGGCGCTGGTGTTCGGCATAATCGGCTATATCGCGCGCAAGACCGGATATCACGTCGCCGCCATCCTGATTGGCGTGATCCTGGGGCCGCTGCTGGAAAAATATTTCCTGATCGCGCTGCAAATGTCGCAGGGCGATATCATGGTGCTGTTCTCATCAAAACTGGGCAACGTGTTGTGGGTCGGACTGTTCCTGTCGGTCGGCCTTTCGCTCTATTTCGAGAAGCGCAAGAAACCCGGGAAGGCGGCCGATGGGTAACGCCGTGGGCTGCCTATTCCAGCCCCGCCTCGGCACAGATCCGACGGGCCTCGGTGGTGCCCATAAAGGCCAGCAGCGCCCGGGCCGGTTCGGTCGCGTCGGTCAGAAGCCCCACGGCATAGGTCGTTTTCTTTCCGACCTCTTGCGGCAACGGGCCGACCAGCATGACCCCGCCCCCCTCGAATCGCTTAATCTCGGTAACCTGGCCAAATCCGATTTCGCTGGGGGCCTTGCCCTCGGCCAGCCGCACCATCACGCCGCTCCCGCTCGGGAGCCGTTCGGTTCTGGCCGCCAATTCCTTTGCCAGCCCCAAGCGCTCGATCATGTCGGAAATATGCTGGCCGCTGGAGGCCATGTTGTAGAAGATTGCGTCGGCGGCCAGCAGCGCCGCCTTGAGGGTCTCGACCGAGGAAATGTCGGGTGGCGGCACGCCTTCGCGAACCGCGACGCCGGCCGTAACCGAACCGACAACAATCTCCGTGCCGCGTTCAATATGGCCCGCGGCGACGCAGTCCTCCATGAGAGGGACCGGCGCCACAAGCAGGTCCGCGGCCGCCTCGCCCTTTTCGACCCGCTCGCGCAGAACCGGCGCAGTGGCGAATGCGACATCGACCTCGTGCCCGGTTTTTCGGGCGAAGTTGCTGGCGCAACGGCCGACGCCCAGTTTGGGCGCGCCGGCGCTCAGGATATGAATTTTCGCGAAACCATTCGCCATCAACCACCCCTTTCGTATGGGTATCATAGAGATTTATAACAGGGTGTGCGATTGGATTTATCGCACGCCCGGGTAATGTGAGGAATCGGAGAATGCAGGACATCGATAAGTCGAAACTGGCGAATAACGTAAAACGTCTGGGTCACATAAATATTCCCGGCGGCGGACAAATTGTTGTCCATGGAAAATATGCCTATATCGGCCATATGGACCCGCCGTACGGCACCACGATCCTGGACGTTTCCAACCCGGCCGACCCGAAAATCGTCTCGCAGATCACCCTGCCCGACAACTATTCCCATACCCACAAGGTGCGGGTCGTTGGCGATTTGATGTTCACCAATTACGAACAGTTCAACCGCCATTTTCTGCGCAAGGGCGATGCCTTGCCGGACGCCCGTTCGAGGCTGGAGGCAAGCCTCGGCCGCGCGCCGAACGACGAGGAACTGGCCGCCGAAGTCGGCGGCGTGAAAGCGTCGGATATCGCGGAACTCGACGAAGCGCAAAAGCGCGGCTACCACGAGGGCGGGTTCTGCATCTACGATATTTCCGACCGCGCCAACCCCAAACGCCTCTGCCACAAGAAAACATACGGTTTCGGCGTTCATCGCTTCGACGCGGACGAGAAATACGCCTACATGTCGACCGAGATGGAAGGCTATATCGGCAATATCCTGGTCGTCTACGATTACAGCGATCCCACCGACCCCAAGGAGGTTTCGCGCTGGTCGATGCCCGGCCAGCATCTGGCCGGCGGCGAAACGCCGACCTGGAAGGGCTACCGCAACCGCCTGCATCACGCCATGCGCGTCGGCGACGAGTTCTGGGCGTCCTGCTGGCATGCGGGACTGCGCGTGATCGACGCCTCCGACATCAGGAATTTGAAAACCATTGGCGAATACGATTACCACCCGCCAATTCCGGAACCGACCCACACAGTCATGCCGCTGGAACAGACCATCGACGGCCGGCGCATAGCCGTCGTCGTGGATGAAGAGCACAGCGGCAAGGCCCCCGGCCAGTTGCACGGCTTCATGTGGACGTTCGACGTCACCGACCTGAGCGACATCAAGCCTCTGGCGATCTGGGATCTCAGCGAGATGGACTCGCCCTACAGCCGCACGCCGGGAGGCCGTTTCGGCGCCCATCAATATCGCGAGAAGCTGGATTCTACGCTGGTCTATGTCACCTGGTTCGCCGGGGGTCTGCGCATCGTCGACGTCGCCGACCCGGCGAAGCCGAGGGAAGTCGGCTTTTACATCCCCGAGCCGATCAACGGCTTCTCCAGCCCGCAAAGCAACGATGTGGACGTGGACGAGAATGGCCTGGTCTACCTGCTGGACCGCAATGCCGGATTCGATATCCTCGAATTCACGCCGTAAAGCGCCATCGCCGCCCGTTGCAACCATGACATGGTTGCCGCGCGCGACGATGCGGGTTTATACTTCGACCTACAATAAATATCACGGCCTGTTGCCGGCGTCTGCCCGGTAAAAACAGGCCCAACATGGAGGTTGTCTGACATGGTTTCCAGAAGTTCACATGGTCCAAGGGCCCGTGTTCGTACGCTTATCGGCTTGTTGAGCATAGTGACCCTGTGCGCGATTTTCCTGCCTGCCCAGCCGGCATCCGCCGGAGGCGAGCTCCACGTCTATAACTGGGGCGACTATATCAATCCCGAGGTGCTGGACCGTTTCGCCGAGGAGCATGGCGTCAAGGTGACGCTGGATACCTATGGCTCGAACGAGGAAATGCTGGCCAAGATCCAGGCCGGCGCGACCGGCTACGACATCGTTTTCCCGTCGGTGCATATGCACGACATCATGTTTCAACTGGGTCTGCTGCATAAATCCGACATCAATCAGCACCCTGACTTCAAGAATATAGACAAGGCCTTCCTGCGGGCCAACACCGATCCGAACGGCGAATGGTGTCTGCCTTATGCGTGGGGCTCAGTCGGCATTTTCTACAACAAGACGAAAGTGCCCGAGATCAAATCCTGGGCCGACTTCTTCGCCATTCCCGAAAAATACGGCGAGAAGATTGCCGTTCTGGACGACATGCGCGAAACCATCGGCGTTGGCCTCATCATGAACGGCAAGTCCGTGAACAGCACCAATCCGGACGATCTGAAGGCGGCGCAGGAGTTCCTGCTTAAGCAGAAGCCGAATATCTCCGCGTTCACCTACGACAGCCAGCCGCTGGTGGTTTCCGGTGACATCGCGGCCGCGCATTTCTATGTCGGCGCGAATCTCTTCGTGATGGAGAACCCGGAAGAGTTGGCCTATGTGATCCCGGAAGAAGGCGCCACCATGTATCAGGAAGACATCTGTATCCTGAAATCGTCACCGAACAAGGCGAACGCCAAGAAGTTCCTGGAGTTCTACCTGCGTCCGGAAATCGCCGCACTGAATGTCTCGCAGCAGATGAACGGCACGGCCAATGTTCCGGCGCGCGCGCTGACGCCCGATAGCATAAGGAACAACCAGAATATCAATGTTCCCGACGATGTGATGAAGCGACTGCAGATCTTCGTCGATCTCGGCAAGGATCTTAAAAAGTACGACCGCATCTGGACCAAGGTTCGCACGGCCCAATAGGGCCAGGCATGACACTTGTTGTGGCCGGGAAGCCGCGATGGCGGCTTCCCGCGCCTGTTGGTGTAAATCGGGAAAACCGTTGAAGACATGACGCCTGCAAGTTCCAGCGAGAAACTTGTCGAACTTCGCGACGCCGTGAAGCAATTTCAGGCCCCCGAGGGATCGATGGTCACGGCGCTGGATCGCGTGGATCTGCTTGTCGGCGCCAACGAGTTCGTGACACTGCTGGGCCCGTCCGGCTGTGGCAAGACGACCCTGCTGCGCTGTGTCAGCGGGTTCGAGGATCTGGATCAAGGGACGCTGTCGATCGACGGCGTAACGATGGATGGTATCCCGGCGCACCGCCGCCCGGTCAATACGGTGTTCCAGAATTACGCGCTTTTCCCGCACATGACGGTCGAGGTGAATGTGGGCTACAGCCTTGAGGTGGCCCACGTCGCGCGTGACGAGCGAATCCGCCGGGTGGGCGAGGCGCTTGAACTGGTCAATCTTTCCGGCATGGAGAAGCGCAAGCCCTCGCAATTGTCCGGTGGACAGCAGCAGCGCGTCGCCCTGGCCCGCGCCATCATCAACAGGCCCAAGATACTGCTGCTCGACGAGCCGCTGTCGGCGCTGGACCGCAAGCTGCGCCAGGCCATGCAGTTGGAATTGAAGACGCTGCAGAACGAGCTGGGTATTTCCTTCGTGTTCGTGACCCACGACCAGGAAGAAGCGCTGACCATGTCGGACAGGATCGTGGTCATGGACAACGGCCGCATCCAGCAGGAGGGGCCGCCGACCGAAATCTATCACCGTCCGCGCAATGTGTTCGTCGCCCAGTTTATCGGCGAGAGCAACCTGTTTACCGGGCGCGCCGTGGCCGTCGAGGGTGGCGAGGCCCGTTTCGAAACCGCGGAAGGGTTGACGCTGACCGGCGCCGCCCGGGAAATTACGGTTGGCGACGAAGTCGATCTTTTGCTGAGGCCGGAACATTTCGACCTGCTGGACTCGGCGGAAGCCGGATCCGCCGCCGGCAACGTTCTGGCCGTCAAACTGGAACAACAGGTGTTCCTGGGCACCGATTATCATCTTCTGGTCAGCACCGAAATTGGCGGCAAGAACCTGCGGGTTACGGTCCGCGACTCGCAGCGCGAACGGCTGCCGGATTTCGCGCCTGGCGCCAGGCTGCATCTTCGATACTCCGGACAACGCCTTCACGTCCTGGGCGATTAGCGATGGCGCGCATCGGGAAAATAACGTTGCGCAGACGCGTTGCCCTGGCCGGCCTTCTGGCGCCCGTCACCATATTCCTGGGAATCTTCTTCATGGCGCCGCTCGGGCTGATGGCGGTTTACAGCCTGTTGGAGCCGGGCCTCTACGGGGGCGTCGAGTGGAACTATTATCATTGGAATTACGGGCGGATTCTGGGCTGGGCGGACGGCCTTATGGAGGAGTTCGACCTGGTCTATCTGTATATTTTCATGAAGTCCCTGAAGCTCGCATTCCTGACCGTCGTGATCTCCCTGGTTCTTTGTTATCCGGTGGCCTTTTGGGTCAGCCGTCTTTCCGACAGCCGCAAGACATTCTTCCTGTTTCTGATTACGCTTCCTTTCTTCGCCAGCCTGATCGTGCGTCTCTACGCCTGGGTGCTGATCCTGCGGCCCAGCGGCGCGTTCAACCATTTACTGCTCGCCATCGGGCTGATCGACAAGCCGCTGGATATAATCTTCACCGAGAACGCCGTGGTGACCGGCATGGTCTATGTGATGGTCCCCTTCATGTTCCTCCCGCTTTACGCCAGCGTCGAAAAGCTCGACAAATCGCTGCTGGAGGCAAGCCACGACCTCGGCGCGACCAGGGTGCAAACCTTCTTCAAGGTCATTGTGCCGCTGACGATGCCAGGCATTGTCGGCGGTTCGATCATCGTGTTCATCCCGTCGCTGGGTAACTTCGTCGTGCCCGACGTGCTGGGCGGCGCCAAGGTCATGATGGTTGGCAATCTGGTCGAGCAACAGTTCCTTTATGCCCGCAACTGGCCGTTCGGCGCGGCCCTGTCGATGATTATCATGGCCACCGTGCTGGTCTTCCTGTTGATCTACGTATCGGTGGCCCTGCGGCGCGACGATCAGGACCAGGGGCTTAATGTATGAGGAAAAGCCGCACCCATTGGACCTGGCATGGGCTGACCTTTTTCAGCATGCTCTTCTTCATTTTCATTTATGCGCCGTTGCTGGTGATCGTCGTCTATTCGTTTAACGCCAACCCGATCAACATGATGATCTGGTCGGGTTTCACCTTCGACTGGTACAGGACGATTTTTGGAATCGCGGATATCCGGTCCAGCGCGGTGCTCAGCGACGCCGTCTATATCGACTCGACCGAGGAATTGCTGAACGCGCTGGGCAACAGCATCATCGTCGCCTTCACCACCACCGCGATTTCCACCGTTCTGGGCACCTCGACCGCGCTGGCGCTGGCGCGCTATCGCTTCCGGCTTCGGGCCTTTTACCGGATGTTGATGTTCATGCCGATGATCATGCCCGACATCGTGCTGGGGATCGGACTGCTGATTTTTTTCGTCACTGCGGGATTCAAGCTAGGGCTGATCACCATCATCATCGGTCACTGCACCTTCCTGGGAAGCTATGTCTTCATCATTGTCCAGGCGCGCCTGGCCGGGATGGACCGGTCGCTGGAGGAAGCCTCGGGCGATCTCGGCGCCAACGACTGGGTGACCCTGCGCCGGGTGGTTCTGCCGCAACTCGCGCCCGGCATTATCGGCGGCGCGCTGCTGGCCTTCATCATTTCGATGGACGATCTGGTGATTACCTATTTTATCGCCGGCGTGGATTCGACCACCCTGCCGGTATTCATCTTCGGGATGCTGCGCCGTGGCGTAAAACCCGAGATCAACGCAATCGCGACCCTGCTGGTCCTGTTCTCGCTCGCGGTGGCGGCGGTGGGGCTGTATCTGCGGCGGCGACGATAAACACGATAAACAAAGAGGGATCGACAATGACGAAACCACGCGCCAGGGACCTTGGGCTGGATTTCCCGGGAACGCCGGGGCCTCATAACGCCATAACGGACATCCCCGGCGTTCTGGTCGGCTACACCACGCTGATCGACGATGCCGCCAACATCCGCACCGGGGTCACGGCGATTTTGCCTTATGGCCATGATCCCGAGCCGCGCCCGGTCTGGGCCGGGCAGTTCAGCCTTAACGGCAATGGCGAAATGACCGGGGTGCACTGGATCCACGACGCCGGCTATTTCACCGGCCCGGTCTGCATCACCAACACCCATTCGGTGGGGATGGTGCATCACGCCACGACCCGCTGGATGATCGACCATTACGGCGAGGCCTTCGGCGACGAGCATATCTGGGCCATGCCGGTGGTCGCCGAGACCTATGACGGGGTGCTGAACGATATCAACGGCCAGCATGTTCAGGCCGAACATGCCCTTGCCGCGATCGACGGCGCGGAAGGCGGCGTCCCCGCCGAGGGCAATGTGGGAGGTGGCGCCGGCATGGTCTGCTATGAGTTCAAGGGCGGCACGGGCACCTCATCGCGCCGGGTCAATCTGGGCGGCGAGGATTACACCGTTGCCGCGCTGGTGCAGGCGAACCACGGCATCCGCGACTGGCTGACCATCCTGGGCGTGCCGCTGGGGCAGGAGATGCGGGAAGATCTGCTGGTCCCGCGCGAGACCGGGTCGATCATCGTCGTCATCGGCACCGACGCGCCGCTGTCGCCGCTGAGCCTGCGGCATCTGGCCAAACGCGCCTCGATCGGCATAGGGCGCCACGGCACGCCCAGCGGCAACGGTTCGGGCGATATCTTCCTGGCCTTCAGCACCGCCAACAAACGCGAACTGCCGCAACTGGGCGCTGCCAAGCAGAGCTTCGAATTCATCAACAACGAAGTGCTCGACCCATGCTATCTGGCCGCCGTCGAGGCGGTGGAAGAGGCCGTGGTCAATGCCCTGGTCGCAGCCGAGACCATGACGACCGTGAAGCCCGAGGGACTGACCTGCCGCGCCATCGACCATGATGCGCTGCGCGATGCGATACGCCGCCACGGGCGGCTGAGGGAGTAAATAAAATGATGAAGCGAAACGATGGCGATCCCGACCTGTTGCCGCCGAGTATCGATCCCGACAAGCTGAAGATCGGTATCCGCCAAGTGAGCATGCGCAACGAGGCGACGGCGCGGTCCGTCATGACGGTGCGCGGCCATACGGTCGTCACCCACGAACCGGGGGACGGCGACACGGGGCCGACGCCGCTGGAAACCACGCTGTCGGCGCTGGCCGGCTGCGAGGGAGTCATTATCTATCGCTGCGCCACCGCCATGCGCTTCAAGTACAGCGCGGTCGAAATCGACGCCGAGGGCGAGGTCGACCAGCGCGGGTCGCGTGGCGTCCGCGGTGTCCGGCCCTATTTCAACTGGGTGAAAATGACTATCCGAATCCACAGCGGCGAGACGCCGGAGCGGCTGGAGCGGCTGAAAAAGAACGTCGAATATCGCTGTCCGGTGATGAATCTTTTCCGCTCGGCGGAGGTGGAGGTCGAAGCCAACTGGGCGCTTGTGCCGGAACAGGGAGAATAGCGGATGCAGATGCGGAATCTGGGGGATCAGGGCCTGCGCGTCCCGGCCATCGGGCTGGGCTGCATGGGCATGTCCACGGCCTATGGCGAGCGTGACGACGAAAGCTCGACCAGGGCAATTCACCGCGCCATCGAGCTTGGCGCCGGTTTCCTCGACACCTCCGACGCCTATGGCAACGGAGTCAACGAGGAACTGGTGGGCAAGGCCATCGCGGGCAAGCGCGACCAGGTGATCCTGGCCTCCAAGTTCGGCAATATCCGGCTGCCCGACGGCGGGCGCGAGATCGTCGGCCGGCCCGACTATGTGCCCCAGGCCTGCGACGCCAGCCTGAAGCGGCTGGGGGTCGACCATATCGACCTCTATTACCAGCACCGCGTCGACCCCACGGTTCCCATCGAGGAAACGGTCGGCGCCATGGCCCGGCTGATCGAGGCCGGCAAAGTCCGCTATCTGGGCCTCAGCGAGGCCGGGCCGGAGACCACCCGCCGGGCCAACGCCACCCATCCCATATCCGCGCTGCAGTCGGAATATTCGCTCTGGTGCCGCGACCTGGAGGCCGACGTGCTGCCGGCCTGCCGCGAATGCGGCATCGGCTTCGCGGCCTACAGCCCGGTGGGGCGCGGTTTCCTGACTGGGACCATCAAGGATCTGGGCGCCGACCTGTTGGCCAAAGACCGTCGGCATGACCATCCCCGCTTCCACCCGGAAAATTTTGAACGGAATCTCAAACTGTTGCCAGTGCTGGAGGACGTCGCGGCCGCGAAGGGCTGCACGCCGACCGGGACAACGAGAACCAGGGCGCCGAGAGCACGGTGGCTTGGCTGATGAGCTTGCTGCTG